>NZ_CAJPMA010000001.1 GCF_905371695.1 uncultured Campylobacter sp.
TCGTTTTTTACGAACCATTGTTTTGAGACATAATCTCGAATTTATAACCGTTTTTGACGAAAAGGGCATTTTAAATGAGTATTGCGCGAAATTTCAGGGCTTAGAGCGGCTTGAAGCGCGCGAAGCGATCGTGGCCGAGTTGGAGCGTTTAGGCAACGTAGAAAAGACCCAAGACTACGAAAATCAAGTCGGATACTGCTACCGCTGCAAAAACGTAGTCGAGCCTTATATCTCAAAACAATGGTTCGTAAAAAACGAGATCGCGAGCGAGGCGATCCGTAACGTAAACGAAGGCGGCGCGCAGTTTTATCCGCCGCATTGGATTAATAGTTTTAACGCGTGGATGAGAGAGTTAAAAGATTGGTGTATCAGCCGTCAGCTGTGGTGGGGGCATCAAATTCCCGTATTTTACTGCGAGTGCGGACACGAGTGGGCGGACGAGGCCGATAAACCCGCTAAATGCCCAAAATGCGGCGGGCAAAATTTTACGCAAGATCCGGACGTGCTAGATACGTGGTTTTCCAGCGGGCTTTGGCCTATTAGCACGCTCGGCTGGGGTAACGGCGACGAGCTAAAAAACAAAAAGTGGTTTGAGGGCGATTTGAAGGAATTTTACCCCAATACGATGCTAATTACGGGCTTTGACATACTGTTTTTTTGGGTCGCTAGAATGATGTTTCAGTGCCAAAACGCGCTCGGGCAAATTCCGTTTAAAGATATTTATCTACACGCGCTAGTAAAAGATAAAGACGGCAAAAAAATGAGCAAAAGCAGCGGAAATATCATCGATCCGCTCGATAAAATAGACGAATACAGCGCCGATATTTTGCGATTTACGCTCGCGCTTTTAGCCGTGCAGGGACGCGACATAAGGCTAAGCGAAGAAAAACTCGTGCTGGTGCGAAATTTTACCAACAAGCTTTATAACGCGAGCAAATTTTTACTGCTAAACGCGAGCAAATTCGAAAATTTAGAAGACGTTCAAATAAAAACCGCGCTGGGCAAATATATGCTCTCGCGCTTTAACGAATGCGTTCGCGAGGTTCGCGAAAATTTAAGCGCTTATCGCTTCAATGACGCGGCGACGGCGCTTTACCGCTTCTTGTGGGACGAATTTTGCGACTGGGGCATCGAGCTTAGCAAGGCGGACAAAGGCGCGATAAGCGAGCTGGGCGCGATATTTAAAGAGGCTATGCGCGCGCTAAGCCCGTTTATGCCGTTTATCAGCGAGTATCTATTTCACGAGCTTAGCGGCACGAAATTAGAAGATGGCGCGCAGTCCATCATGGTACAAAGCTATCCTTCTAATCTAAGTCGCGACGAGGCGATAGAGCGAAATTTCGCATTAATTATAGAAGCTATCGTTAGCATTCGCCGCGCAAAGGCGCAAATCGAGCTAGGCAACGCCAAAATCCCGCTAGCATACGTAAAAACTAACGACGACGGCGCAAATTTGGGCGAATTCGCAAATTACATAAAAACGCTCGCAAAATGCGAGGACGTGGAATTTACGCGCGAAAAACTAGAAGGCGCGATCCGCGACGTAAGCGAAAATTTAGAGAGCTTCGTTCCGTTAGCTGGCGTCGATACGGGCGCGATGACGGCGCGTCTAAATTCGCAAAAAATAAAGCTTGAAAAAGAGATACAGAAGCTATCGAATATGCTAAATAACGAAAAATTCATCGCTTCCGCGCCGGCAAACGTAGTCGAGGCTAACCGCGAAGCGCTTGCCGTCGCGCAGGAAAAATTTAATAAAATTCGCGACGAATTGGTCGCGCTCGGGGGTCAAGATTGATAGAGATTAAAGATTTAAAGAAATTTTACGGACAGGCGCTAACGATAGACGGCGTCAGCCTAAACGTAGCAAAGGGCGAAATTTTCGCCATCGTAGGTCACAGCGGCGCGGGCAAATCGACGTTGCTTCGCTGCATAAACGGATTAGAAAGCTATCAAGGCGGTTCGCTTAAAGTATTCGGGCGAGAAATTAGCGAGCTAAAAAATGACGAGCTTAGAACGTTTCGCCGCGACGTAGGGATGATTTTTCAGCATTTCGCGCTGATGAGCCGCAAAAACGTCTTTGAAAACGTCGCCGCGCCGCTTAAATTTTGGGGATTTGATAACGCGCATATTAATTCGCGCGTAAACGAACTCTTAAATTTAGTAGGGCTCGGCGATAAGGCAAAAAGTTATCCTAACGCGCTTTCCGGCGGTCAAAAGCAACGCGTCGCGATCGCTAGGGCATTAGCGCTAAATCCTAAAATTTTACTCTCCGACGAGGCGACCAGCGCACTTGATCCGAACACCACCAAAGGCGTCTTGGAGCTTCTTACTCGCATTAACCGCGAGCTTGGAATTAGCATCGTCATCGTCACGCACGAGATGGAAGTCGTAAAATCTATCGCCTCGCGCGCGATATTGCTAGAACACGGCAAAGTCATCGGCAGCGGTAGCGTAGAGGAGCTGTTTTTAAAACCCAACGAGAAGATGAAGGAATTTTTGGGCGAGGAGGAGATTTTACCTAGCGGCGGCGTAAATATTAGGCTATTTTTTCCAAAAGAGGTCGCGCAAAACTGCGTAATAACCAGCATGGCGCGCGAGCTAGATATCGATTTTAATATAGTCTGGGGCAAATTAGAGCGGCTAAACGAGCGCGTGCTGGGAAATTTAGTCATAAACGTAAACGAGCGCGATAAGCAGCGCGTGCTTGATTACGTAAGTAAAAGCGGCGTTTTATGGGAGGTGGCGTGATGTTTGGCATAGATTTTTCGAAATTTCCGGAGCTTTTTAATAAAATTTTACTTCCGGCGATTAACGAAACGCTTTATATGAGCTTAGTTTCCACACTTTTAGCGTTTATAATAGGGTTAATTCCCGCGGTGCTTTTAATTCTTTGGGATAAAAACGGGCTAAAACCGAACCCGAAATGTTATTTTACGCTCGACATAGTGATAAATACGCTTAGAAGCTTTCCGTTTATCATACTCATCATCGTGCTTTTCCCGCTTACCAAGCTCATCGTAGGCACTAGCATCGGTACCACGGCGGCCATCGTTCCGCTTACTATCGGCGCAGCGCCTTTCGTGGCTAGATTAATCGAAAATTCGCTAAAAGAGGTCGATAAGGGCATCGTCGAAGCGGCAAAGAGCTTCGGCGCGTCGAATTTTCAAATTATCTTTCGCATAATGTTCGTCGAGGCGTTGCCCGGTATCGTTTCGGCATTTACGCTAACGCTAATCGTAAATATCGGCTTTTCGGCGATGGCGGGCGCGGTAGGCGGCGGCGGTCTCGGCGCGGTAGCGATAAACTACGGCTATCAGCGCTTCCGCCCGGATATTATGTTTTACACGGTCGTGATCTTAATCATAATGGTGCAAATCGTGCAAATTTTGGGCAATTATCTCTATAAAATTACTAAAAAGTAGCCGTAATCGGCTACTTTTATTTTTGTTTAAAGTTTTTTTGCTTACAATCACCGCTAAATTTTACCCGAAAGGATCAGCCATGAAATCAGATATGTGCGATATGCGTCGCTATACCCGAAACGAGTCGTCGAGAGACTAACCTAAGCGCGAAATTTCTTTTTAAGTGCTTAGATTGGCTAGCATTTAAAAAGAAATTTAAGCTCCCATTTATACGCTTATCCTTTTTAAATTCGCTAGCAAAAATTTTTAAAAAGGATAAAACAATGAAATTTTCTAAAATCTTACTAGGCGCTTTGCTTGCCGTTAGCTTAAATGCCGCAGACAAAGCTAAAACAATCGTCGTAGGCGCCACCCCAGTTCCTCACGCAGAAATTTTAGAAACGATTAAACCGCTTCTAGCAAAAGAAGGCTACGCGCTTGAAATCAAGGAATTTAACGACTACTCTATACCTAATCTCGCTACTGAGGACGGCGATTTAGACGCGAATTTCTTCCAACATCTTCCGTATTTAAACGAATTTAACAAAAATAAAGGCACGCATTTGGTTAAAACCGTCGGCGTACATTTAGAGCCGATGGCGGTTTATTCGCAAAAGATTAAAAACATTAACGAGCTTAAAAACGGCGATAGCGTCGCGATTCCAAACGACCCTACAAACGAATCTCGCGCGCTTGACGTGCTAGCCGGCGCGGGACTAATTAAGTTAAACGACAACCCGCTAAAAACTCCGCTTGACATAACCGAAAATCCTAAAAACCTGAAATTTAGCGAAATCGAAACCGCGCAGCTTCCGCGTACTTTAAGCGACGTTACGATCGCCGTTATTAACACAAACTACGCGCTAAACGCGAATTTAAACCCAACCAAAGACGCTCTTGTCGTCGAAGGCAAAGATAGTCCTTACGTAAATTACGTAGTAGTTAAAGCCGGTAACGAAAACAGTCCAAAAACAAAAGCCCTCGACAAAGCCATTAACGACGAGAGCGTTAAAAAATTTATCGAGGATAAATATAAAGGCGCGATACTTCCGGCTTTTTAACCGAATTTAGGCGCTCTAACGAGTAAAATTTCAAGTCGCCGGGCCGTTGCGCCCAGGCTAACCCCGCTCAAAGGCTTTTTACCTTTTGTGCTAAATCTAAAAGGAAAAACAATGAAAATAAGCAAAATTTTGCTATCTACGCTAGTAGCGTTATCGCTAAACGCCGCCGATAAGGCGCACACCATTAAAGTCGCGGTCTCTCCCGTCCCGCACGCCGAAATTTTAGAGGCGATCAAACCGCAGCTTAAAAAGGAAGGCTACGACCTTGATATTATAGAAATAAGCGACTACTCGATACCAAACGTCGCTACGCAAGACGGTTCGCTGGACGCAAACTTTTTCCAGCATCTACCCTACTTGCAAAACCAAAACGAAACGCGCGGGTTAAATTTAGTTAGCGTCGCGGCGATCCACTTAGAGCCGCTGGGCTTTTACTCCAAGAAAATTAAAAATATCAACGAGCTAAAAGACGGCGCTACCGTCGCGATCGCTCATGATCCTAGCAACGGCAATAGAGCGCTTCAAATTTTGCAAAAAGCGGGGCTTATAGAGCTAAATAAAAATGCCAAAGTAGCGAGCGTGCAAGATATCGTTAAAAATCCTAAAAACCTAAAATTTACCGAACTTGAAGGCGCGCTTATACCGCGCGCGCTAGATGACGTCGATTTAGCAGCGATTAGCACGAATTTTATCCTTGATATGGGGATGAATCCAAGCAAAGACGCGCTTTTGATCGAGGATACCGATAGTCCTTACGCAAACATAATCGTAGTAAAATCCGGAAACGAAAACGAACCTAAAATTAAAGCGCTTGTAAGCGCGGCTACTAGCAAAGAATCTAAGGAATTTATCCTTAAAAAATATAACGGCGCGATACTGCCGACATTTTAATTAATCAAAAAGGAAATAAATGAAAAATTTAAAATTTTTACTAGCGGGCGCGCTTTTTGCGCTAAATCTACAAGCCGCGGGCGATGAAAAGACGATCGTAATAGGCGCCACTCCCGTCCCGCACGCCGAAATTTTAGAAGAGGTCGTAGCGCCGCTTTTGGCAAAAGAGGGCTATAAACTAGAAGTTAAAGTTTTTAACGACTACGTGATTCCTAATTTAGCCGTCGAACAAGGAGATCTCGACGCAAACTATTTTCAGGGCTTGCCGTATATGAAGTCGTTTAATAAAGACAATGACACGCACATAGTCCCGACCGTCGGCGTGCACGTCGAGCCTATGGGTATTTACTCTCGTAAAATCAAGAAGCTAGACGAGCTAAAAGACGGCGATAAGGTCGCTATCTCAAACAACACCGCAGACTCTACGCGCTCAATAAATTTGCTTGAAAAAGCGGGCGTTATTAAGGCAAAAGACGGCGAATATAAGTCTCCGCACGACATCGTACAAAATCCTAAGAATTTAAAATTTATCGAAATGGAGTCGGCTCAAACTCCGCGCGCGTTAGACGAAGTAGCAATCGCGTTTATTAATATTAACTACGCGCTAGACGTCGGGCTAAAACCTACGCAAGACGCCCTACTTTTAGAAGGCAAAGATAGCCCGTATACGAACTACGTAGCCGTAAAGGCGGGTAATGAAAATTTACCGAAAATAAAGGCGCTTGATAAGGCGATTTTAAGCCCCGAAGTAAAGAAATTTATCGAGGACCGCTACAAAGGCGCGGTGATTCCGTCGTTTTAAAATTTTATGGCGGTTGCTTGACCGCCAGCCCTAACTATTTTGATTACGCTTGCCATTAAAGGAATTTTGTGAATCTGCTTTTAATTGCTACTATTATGGTTACGCACTTTATCGCGCTTATCGTGCCCGGACCAGATATATTTCTCATACTCCGCACATCGCTAGCTCATGGCTTTAAACAAAGCGTATTTGCCTGTCTTGGCGTAGGTGCGGGCATACTTGTTTGGATTATATTGACCGCATTTGGACTAAAAACGCTCTTTACACTCTTTCCACCGCTTAGACTGATTTTAATGGCATTTAGCGTGGCATACCTACTTTATTTATCAATCATTTTGTTAAACTCATCGCGAAAAGGCAGCAGTATAAATTTGGGCGCAAAGCACGAACTAAACGCTTCTAGCCTACGATTTTTTACATTAGGTTTTTTGACAAATCTCTCAAACCCAAAGGCTGTGCTTTACTTTGCCAGTATCTTTTCAAATTTTATTAGCGATACAAGCGAGGCTAGTAGTGTGATCTTGCTAATGACGGTTATTGGTGTTGAAAGTATGATTACTTTTACATTGCTTGGCAAAATTTTCTCTGCCAAAAAGGCTCGCGAGATATTTTTAAAAAACCAACGCATGCTTGACGGTATATGCTCGGCTGTTTTTGCGATTTTTGCATGCGCGATATTTTACGAGCTAGCAAGCGAAATTTTAAGCGAATTTTGACTAAAATCGCCTCTAATTTTTGCTTTAAGGTTTAATTTGCTACATGAAATTATAGATTTTATCGTATCTACCGTAAGTCAGTGGGGCTACGTCGGTATATTTTTTATGATGTTTTTAGAAAGTTCGTTTTTTCCGTTTCCTAGCGAAGTAGTAATGATACCCGCGGGCTTTTTGGCGCACAAGGGCGAGATGAGTCTGGTAGCGGCGTTCGCATCGGGGGTTGCGGGCTCGCTGGCGGGTGCCGCGTTTAATTATTATTTGTGCTTTTTTTTCGGAAGATCGCTCATCGAGCGATACGGGCGCTATGTCTGGATCACGCATGAAAAAATGGCGAAATTCGAAGCTTTTTTTAATAAGCACGGCGAAATTTCTACGTTTAACTGCCGCTTGATCCCTGGTATACGTCAATACATCAGTCTACCTGCCGGACTTGCAAAGATGAATATCTTTAAATTTTGCTTTTATACAACACTGGGCGCAGCCGTTTGGGTGGCGATATTACTTACCGTCGGCTATTTTCTAGGAGCCAATCAAGAACTCGTACACGAAAAAATGACTCAAATTACGATAGGTCTGCTTTTAGCGGTCGCGGCGATTAGCGGAGTTTATTTTGCGGTTTTAAAAAGAAAGAGCCGACCGAAAATTTAGTCGGCTACCGAATTTACGAAATTTTCTTTTGTTTAGGACGAAAAACCTTCATTTTAGTTTCGTCCGTCTCTATAAACGCGCCCTCGATTAGGTCGATGCAGTAAGGAACCGCGGGGAATACGGGCTCTAAGCACTCTTTTATCGCTTTGGGCTGCCCCGGTAGATTAATAATTAGCGCGTGCTTTCTAATGCCCGCCGTCTGGCGCGATAAGATCGCCGTCGGGACGTATTTTAGGCTCTGCGCGCGCATTAGCTCGCCAAAGCCGGGCATTATTTTCTCGCACACCGCCTCCGTTGCCTCGGGCGTTACGTCGCGTACCGCAGGACCCGTGCCGCCCGTAGTTAGAACCAAGTCGCAGCCTAGCTCGTCGGTCATAAATTTTAGCCTCTCGCAAATTAGTTCCAATTCGTCCGGTATCACCTCGTAAAAATACTCGCGCGGACTTATTATCCACTCGTCTAAGCACTCTCTTATCGCGGCGCCGGACTTATCCTCGTATACGCCCTCGCTGGCGCGGTCGCTAAGCGTTAAAATGCCGATCTTTGCCGTCATAACATCTCCTTATTCGTAAGTTTTATTTAAAATATCTACGATCGTTTCGCGTTCGATACTTTCGTAATCTAGTAGGTATTGCGCTACGCTAGCCGTTTGCGGGCTCACTCCGCGTAAAAAGCTGGTCATCTCGTCCTTCGCCTGCGCTAAAATTTTATCCACGTCGGTCGGATTTGGCATTAGTGCTCCGCCCATCGCGTATTCAAACACCATTTTTTGCGCTAGCTCCTTTGCGGCGTTTATGTCTTGCGCCGCGTTTGAAAACAGATCGTTTTCATCGAGTTCTAGCTTGCACATTCCCGCTAGCAGTACCTTTACGCGCGAAAGCATTTGCGTTTTAGACTCGATCTCGCGCTCGGCTAGCGTGAAGCGATCTTCTATGAGCGAAATTTTATCGAATTTTACTTCGAACCAATACGCCGCAAGCGCCTTTGCCGCCTGGTAGGTAGCTAAAATTCGCTTCTCCTCTTCGCTATAACTTAGCACCTTTTTTTTGCCTAAAAGCACCTTGTTTAATACAGCTTCAAAATCGCTAAGGTTTATCGTATCGCCGCCTCGTCTTAGCGAGTTGATCGCGGCTTCGTTAACCAGCGTCGATAGAGCCGCGCCGGAAAATCCGACGCTTAGCCGAGCTAGTTCGTTTACGTCCGCGTTGCAACGCTTGTTTTTAAGATAGGTTTTAAGTATCGCCGCGCGGTCTTTAAAATCTGGCATCGAAAGAAATACGCGTCTATCGAATCGCCCCGAGCGTAGCAGCGCCTCGTCGATCATTTCGATGCGATTAGTCGCGGCGATCACTATGACGCCCGAATTGTCCTCAAAACCGTCCATCTCCGTTAGCAGCTGGTTGAGCGTGGCTTCGCGCTCGTCGTTTCTGCCTCCGCCCCTACTCTTGCCGACCGCGTCTATCTCGTCGATAAAAATAATAGAGGGCGCATAGGCTTTGGCTTTTAAAAACAGCTCTCTAACGCGTTTGGCGCCCATTCCGACGTAAATTTGCACGAAACTAGCGCCGTTTTGGTAAAAAAACGGCACGTTCGCTTCGCCCGCGACCGCCTTTGCGACGAGCGTTTTACCTACTCCGGGAGGCCCTACCATCAGTACGCCTTTGGGCATTTTTATACCGAAATTTTTGTATTTCATAGGGTTTTTTAAAAAATCTACGATCTCCGCAAGCTCGCTTTTGACGTCCTCTATGCCCGCCACGTCGGCAAAGCTAACGTTTGAAATAACCGGCAGCGCAAACGAGTTTAATAACCCCTCGACGCCCGTAGCTTCGGCTTTTTCGCCGTTTTTTAGTTCGGTCGTTTGCTCTTTTTTCTTAACCCTAGCGAGCGCGACTAAAATGATAAAAAACGCCGCAAAGACGATTAAAATCGTTAAAATTTCGCTCGTATCGACGTAGATTTGCTTGTTTTCTATCGGCGCTACTTTAAAAAGCTCGCTTAAATTTACGCTATCTTTTACCACTTTGTAGCGGTTATTTTGCGCGTATAAAATTATTTCATCGCCCTCGATTACCGCACGGTCGATAAAATTTTGGCTAAGCAGCTGCTTATAATCGCTAAAATTTATCGTCTTAGGCTCGCCTCGAAAGCTCGCCGCGATTAATAAAATCGCCAAAAGCGCGGAGCTTACGATTAAAATATTTTTCTTGCTTTTAAATTTTTGCGTAATTAGCCCCGATATTTGCCTCATATTCGCTCACCTCCACCCATTCTTTTGTTATATCCCGCTCGCAATTTATTAAAACTTTATTGTAAAACTGATCGAAGCCCTCGTAAAATTCGCCGCTTTTACTCTCGACTAGGACGCTTAAAATTTCTCGTCGCAACCTTCTAAATACCAAATTTTTCTCGTCCGTTATCCCTTTTAAAATTTTAAGCCGCTCTTTGGCTACGTCGCCGCTAACGTCGGTTTTAAGCCCCGCCGAATGCGTCTCTGCGCGAGGCGAATAGCAAAACGCGTGCAGGTGCGTAAGCGGAAATTTCTTAAAATTTTCCAGCGCTTCGCTCCAAATTTCGGGCGTCTCTCCTGGATGGCCTACGATATAATCCGTCCCTAGCGCAAAGCCTAGGCTAGCAAGCTCTAAAAAAAGCTCTAAATCGCTAAACGCCTCGTTTCTGCGGCGCATGATTTTTAGCATTTTCTCGCTCGTGTGTTGTAGCGCGATATGCAGATGCCGCTCTAGCCATGTTTCGCGCAAAATTTCGCGAAAGCTCTCGTCTATTTGGCTAGGCTCTATGCTGCCTAGCCTAATGCGACGGATGCCGGAAATTTTGCCTAAATTTTGAAGCAAACGCCCCAGCGAGCTACCGCTATCCCTGCCGTAGCTGCCGATATTAGTGCCCGTTAATACTAGCTCGTTATAGCCGTTTGCCGCTAAAATTTTAGCCTCGCGCAAAATCGCCGCCTCGTCCATGCTACGCGCCTTTCCGCGTACGGAAGGGATGATGCAGTAGCTGCAAGAGAAGTTGCAGCCTTCTTGGATTTTAATAAACGCTTTCGTGTGGTTTTCGTAATTAGTCACGATATCGCGGTCGATCGAGTTTAAATTCCCAAGCTCGAAAAAGCGGTTTCGTCCGCCGATTAGCTCGTTTATGCGAGATTTCTCGCTAGCTCCCAAAACGCCGAAAATTCCCGACTTTTCAAATAGCTCTTTGCCCTTACTGACCGCGCCGCAGCCTGTTAGTATAACGCGTGCGCCGCGGCTTTTAGCGCCGTTAATGTAGCTTCTAACGCCGCTATCGGCGGAATTAGTCACCGTGCAGGAATTTACTACGATTACGTCGGCGGCGTCTTCGTCGTTCGTTATCTCGTAATCTTTTACGTAGCGCTTCATCAGCTCGGTGTCGTAGATGTTCGTGCGGCATCCGAACGTTTTAAAAAACACCTTTTGCATTACTGCGCGCCGTCCTCGTCTTTTAGCTCGGTGTGAGCGCTGGGAATTTGACGCCTATCAAAATACATAGTCTGCGTCGGATAGGCGATTTTGATGTCGTCTTCTTTATTAAACGCGTCTATAAGCTCGGCGCTAATCGTGCTGCGAAGCGCGAGCGTAGCGTAAGAGTTAGACATAAACCAGACCGAAACGTTTATGCCGTAAGGCTCGAAAAACGTGAAAATTCTGGGCTCCACGTTTGGATTTTTAATGCTATATTGACTGCGAAGCTTCGTCATCTGGCGCTTTGCGATCTCGGTATAGCCTTTTGAATATTTACGCGCTATCGTTTTTGCAATATAGGCGGCCTTTTTGTGATTGCTATCGAAGCTAATAGCTATATCGATGCCGTCCCAGACGGTTTTCATCCCGTAGTGCGCGTAATTTGCGATTAGGTCGGTAAAAATATAATTATTCGGAATAAATATTATGCGTCCCGCACGGCGATTGGTTTTATAAGTGGAATACGTAACGTCCTCAAACACCGTCATTCTAAGCATCGAAATATCTATCACGTCGCCGACGAATTCAGATCCTGCGTGAAGCACTCGCACGCGGTCGCCTACGTGTATGGAACCGCCGAACATTATTACCACCCAGCCTAGCATACTCATAAACATATCCTTCATCGCGATCGCGATACCGGCCGAGGCAAAGCCCAGCACCGTCACTAAATAAGTTACGTTCTCGATGTACGCAAAAAGTAAAATTACGATAATTAGCGTAACGTTGATAAAATTTAAAAATTTATTGACCGTATAAAAGCGTTCGTTGTCCGTGATAGTGCGCTTGGCGATAAATTTCGCAAAGAAAAATAGCGCGATAGAGATTAAAATTACGATAGCGATGTAGGCCATGCTAACAAATTGCGATTTTATCTCGCCGCCGGTTATGTTTACCGCTTCGTCGGCGCGCTTTTCATAGACGTTAAACGTCGTCGTAGCGATCTGTTTGGCCGCTTTAAAGTCGGCTATTTCTTGTCTGGTTAGTTCAAGCTCGTCTTTATTTAGCTCGCTAGGCATTATTTCCACGAGTTTTGCTAGCAAGTCCTCTTTGCCGCTTAGTTTCTCGATTAGCCCGTCAAGCTCTAAAATATGCTTTGAATATTCAGCCTTATCGGTTCTTATCTTTTTAATGTAAGAAAAGCCCGAGATTAGCTCGATCGGATTTATTATGCGCGGAGGATTTTCTACTTCGGGCGCGGCTAACATATTAGAAAACGGCGCGTTTTCGTACTCTTTTAGCAAATTTATCTGCTCTTTTAGCGTCGCGATCCTTTTTTCTAGTTCGGGCGATTTTTTCGCGCCTTTTTTAACGGCGAATTCGGTATTGCTAAGCTCGCTCGCTAGCTTTTGATAGGTGTTGTAATTTGCGTATCTAGTAATCCAAACGTTATTTTTTAGCGCGTTATCTATCGCTTGTATCTCTTTTAAAATTTCAGCTCTCTTTGAATAATCAAACCCCGCGTCTTCAAGCGGTAAAGTCGCGTTTTCGTCAGACAACGCAAAAGCAAAAAAAGTAAGTAAAAGGGCTAAAATTTTCATTTAAACTCTCTTAAAATTTTAATCACTTCCTCGCGAGGCAAGTCGCTTTTTATCACCGCGTCTCCGATACCCTTTGGCAGGATAAATTTTACCTTACCGTTTTGACTTTTTTTATCTAGGCTAAACGCGTCGCAAAACGCTTCTTCGTCTGAAATTTTATAGCTTACCGGAAGATTATTTTTGATCAAAACTTTCTTTACCCGCTCGGCGTCTCGCTCGCTTAAAAGCCCTAAATTTACGGCTAGTAGGTTTGCCATATTCATACCGATAGCCACCGCTTCGCCGTGTAAAAAACTCTTGTAATTCGTCTGGTTTTCTATCACGTGCGCGAAAGTATGACCGTAGTTTAGCACCGCTCTAAGGCCCTTTTCTTTCTCGTCGGCTTCGACTACGCGCGCTTTAATCTCGACCGATCTAGTTACTAGGGCGGTTAAATTTCTCTCGTCTTTTAAATCCGCGTTTTCAAGTTCGTTAAACATTCGCGCATCGAACGTTACCGCCATTTTTATCGCCTCCGCGACGCCCGCGGCAAATTCCCTGGGTGGCAAAGTGCGTAAAAATTTCGTCTCGCAATAAACGGCCCCGGGTTGGTTAAAAGAACCGATTAAATTTTTGCCGAATTTGTTATTTACGCCCGTTTTTCCGCCTACGCTAGCGTCTACTTGCGCTAGCAGCGTGGTCGGTATATTGATAAAATCAATCCCGCGCTCGTAGATGCTCGCGCAAAATCCCGTAATATCGCTTACCACGCCGCCGCCGAAGGCTATTAACGTGCTTGCGCGGTCAAGCCTGCTCGTAAAAAGCTGCTCTAAAATTTCCTGCGCGACTGTTAAATTTTTATATTCCTCGCCGTCGGGGATAGTTACGATAAAATATTCGTCGCATTTTAGAGCGCTAAGCAGCGTTTTTAAATGAAGTCCCGCTACTTTGGGATTAGTCACGATCGCTACTTTGCCGGGGATTTCAAGCTCATTATTAAGCTCGTCGATAAAGACTTTATAATTTTTCTCTTTTTGTTTTAGCGTTAAATCTATCTGCATTTTAAACCTTTGGCCGATTTTATCTAAAATTTCATAAATTACGCGCTAGTAGGCACGAAAAGCTGCGCGTTTTTGCCTAAAATTTTATAAAGCCTATTTAGGTCCGCGCTTAAAAACGCAAGCTTATTGTCGTTTGCTATTTTTTCGTCGAAAACTACGAAATGCAATAAATCTTTTTCGTTTTTTAGCTTTACGAGCGGATTTATATCGCCGCTGCTTTCGATACTAATACGCTTTGAAAATATCTCGCTAAGGCTTTCAAAATGCTCGGCAAGCGCGGTTTTATCGCTATTTTTAGAGTCAAAATGGTAAAATTTTACCTCTATTTGAAGCTGCGCGCAGCAATCCACGATCACGGCGGATTGATTTTCTATCTCGTCGCCTTGGCTGCCTAAAATAACACCCTGCTTCACCTCTTTTAAATTTTTAACGCCGAGCTTTAAAACGGGTAGTTTCAGCGCGTAAAGCACGGTCTTAAATTTTGAAAAATATCCGTCGTCGCAAACTACTAGGCCGACGTCTAAAAGTGGAATTTCCGATGCGAGTTTTGAGTTATTCTTTGAAAAATAATCCATCAAAACCGCAATATTTTTATCGTCTAGCGCCTTTAAACGGTCTAAATTTTTACCCAAAGTCGGGTTCAAAACCTTAAAAAATAGCCGCTTATTTTTTAATTTTTCGTGTAGAAATAGGCTATCGTCAATAATTTTAGCTACCCTAGCCTCGCTCATTAGGCGCATATCGATTACGGCGTATATGTTGCTTCCAAAAGGGCTCGGGAATTGCCCGCTCTCGCGTTTTATAGCGCGGTAGACGTTTTGCAATACGCTAGGCTCGCCCGTAAGCAGCAGCGTATCGCCTGGACGGATAGATTCGGCGGGTTTTGGCATTAATATCTCGCCGCCTCGATATATCAGCGCGATACGCCACTTTTTTTGCTTGATCTGACCGACTCGGCGATACATATAAGCGCTTCCTACGGGTACTTTTACCTCCATTATTTCGCCTTCTATCAGTCCGATATTATCGGCAAATACCGGCACGTCGGGCAAGCAGTCCATAAGTCTAGCCGCCGTTATGTCTCTAACGTCCACTACGTCTAGGTGTTTATCTTGCAAGAAGCGCTCTTTTTCGCGCTCGCTTAGCTGCCAAAGATTCATAAAAACAAGGTCGGTTTTCGTGCTTATTTTTCGTAAATTTTCGTAAATTTCAAAGCTCTCGGCGCGGTTTTGGCTAACGACGCAAAACTGGCTAAAATAGCCGTCGATCGCGCTTTTAAGCTTTGAAAGGCTAGTAGCGTCGAAGTAGCGGAAAGTAAAATTTTCTAAATTTTGCGCGTCTTCGCCCATGGTTTCGTCGTCGCTGATTATTAAATATTCGTGTTCGCTAATTTTTGAATTATGTAGGCGTCGCAAGAAATTTTTCGCCAAAATTCCGTCCGCGACTATTAAAATTTTTTTCATTTAAACTCCGTAAATTTAAAGTGGGATTATAACAGAACGAGATTAAATTTACGATTGCGTAAAATTCGAGCTTTAAATTAAAGCGCAAAGACGGCGCTAAATAGCCTGCGCCAAAAGCTCGTCTATCGCCTGATTAGCCGCCTTATTTATCGTCTCAAACACCGTCTTTGAGCTAGGATTGGGACAAAATAGCTCTTTATTAACGATACCGGACTTAATAGACTTTTTAGCCGTAAATAGCTCGTAAGCCATCGAAATTTCAGCCTTATCGCCTCTAATTTGCAGCGAAATTATATTTACTTTTAAGCGCAAATCGTCGGTTCCTGGCGCAAATACGGGCTTTACGCCGCAGTTTAGATAAGCGCCCTTAACCAGCGCTTTATAGATCATCTCGCTAGGCAGCGTTACGAATTTTGCGTCTTTTAAGTAGCGTATCTCGTTGTTTTCGGCTACGATTAAAATATTGCTAGTATCGACTAGATCGAGCGCCCCTACGTTTTGAATGTAGATATTTTTACGCCCCTCCGTTTGCGCGCCGCATTTTGCGTTTGCGTAATAAAGTTCGTACATCGTAGGCTGCTCTACTTGCATTTTTAGCGAGCATCCGCAGATTATCGTCGCGCTCAAAAACGAAACTAAAATTTTATCCGCGTAAAATCTTGCTCGCGGCGCCCCTAAAATTCGTAAAATTTCCATCTATCTCCCCTTTTTATCCGCGCCTTGCACCGGCTCTTTAAAGAAAAACTCATACGGATTATCCTCTAATCTATCAAGCGCGGCGCGAAATCCTCGCAGCGTCTTTTGAAAATCGCTTAGCAAATTCGTAGCTTCTAAGATCATCGGGTTTAAACTCGCTCTTAAATCGAATTCTCCGCCCTCTACCCTATCTCGCACGCTTTTTTGCAGGCCGTTAAATCCGCCTATCGCGCCGTTTATAGAAGCTATTAGCGTATCCGCGTCTTTTAATAACGCGTTTAAATTTTCGCTCGTTTGTTTTACGTTAAGCCCGTTTAGTTTCGCGCTTAACTCATTTAGATTGTTTAAAATTTCGCTTAAATTTTTAGCGTTTCGCTCGTTTGCGATTTGCGCGCTAAGATTTTGCAAATTCGCGACTATGCTTTCTAAATTTTGCGCGTTTTTTTCCGATAGCAGGCGGTCTACGCGCTCTAACGTACCGTAAATTTTCTCGCCCATACTTTGCACGTCGTCTTTTACCTTGCTTAAAAGACTATCTTCAAGCTTTAATACCGGTTTATCGTCTTTGCTAAAATCTTGCGTTCCGCGACTGATATTAATGCTGGCTACGCCGCTAATTATCTGAAATTCCGTGTTTGCTACGCTATCTTTTTTTATCGGCAGATCGTCTCTGATTTTTAGCGTTATTTCGATGAGTGCGTCCGCGTCTTTTACGAAATTTATACCGCCTACGCTACCCGCCGGGACGCCGATAAATTTTACCGCCGAGCCCTCTTTTAGTCCGGCTGGAAGCTCTTTTGTGTAGATATAGTAGTTTTTGTATTCTAGCTTACCGCTATCGCCGCTCATCCACCATACAAAGCCCACGAACGCCGTCACGCACAACAAAAAAAACATCCCGACGATCGTATAAGAATTCCTATTTTCCATTATTTACCCTCATCTTAAATAGCTCTTCAAGCGGATTTCTCGGCGCTTTTTGCAGCTCGCTAAGCGTACCTTCAAAGGCTATTTTTTTATTTTCTATTATTAAAAAGCGGTCCAATATATCAAAAATACTATCCGCATCGTGCGTTACCATCACGACCGTAACGCCCAAAGTATCGCGCAGATCTCGCACCAGCGCATCCATTTGGCGGGAACTAACCGGATCTAATCCGCTATTTGGCTCGTCTAAAAATAGCGCGCGAGGACTAAGCACGAGCGCTCTGGCTAGCGCGGCTCTTTTTTTCATCCCGCCGCTAAGCTCGCTGGGATAAAGCGCGGCGGCTTCTTTTTTAAGCCCTACTTTTTGTATCCAAAACATCGCTATTTCATCAATCTCGCGCTTTTTAAATTTCGAATATTCGCTTAAAAGCACGCCAACGTTATCTAAAATCGTCATCGAGCTATATAGCGCGCCGAATTGAAACATCGTCCCGCTTTGCAGGCGAATTTCTTGCCGCGCGCTCTCGTCCGCCCGCCACATATCTTGCCCGCCGAATAAAATTTCGCCGCTAACGGGGCGTTTTAGATACATCATCGTTTTCATCAGCGTCGTTTTACCGCAGCCGCTACCGCCTAAAAAGCCGTAAATTTCGCCCTGCTTTACATGCCAGCTAACCGCGTCGTGCATCACGCGCTCGCCGTATTTAGTGGTTACGTCTTTGCCGACGATTAAATTCTCGCTCATATTTTCATCCAGTTAAACGCGATCGCGAAAAACGCGTCTATCGTGATAACCCAAAATATCGCGTTTACGACGCTAAGAGTAGTCATCTCGCCCAGGCTTTGCGCGTTATTTGCGGTGCCTAACCCCCTCATGCAGCCGATTATCGCGATTATCGCACCGAAAAACGGAGCCTTTATCATACCGACGGCGAAATGGCGCAGCTCGACCGTGTCCCTAAATCTGCTTAAATAATCGCTAAAATCGATCCCTAGCAGTATTTTGCAAACGAACATTTGCCCCGTTATACTTACGGCGTCGGCTAAGAAAATTACTATCGGCACGCACGCCGTCATCGCTATTATACGCGGCAAAACCAAAAAGTTAAACGGATCAAAGCCCATAGTTTTCATAGCGTCTATCTCTTCTGAAATTTTCATAGCTCCGATTTGCGCGGTAAAGCTAGACGCCGAGCGCCCCGCGATTACGATAGCCGCGATTAGCGGGCCTACTTCTCTAAGGGTTAGCATACCCATAATTTCTACGATAAAAATGCTAGCCCCGAAGCTTGCTAGCATCGAGCTACCTAGATACGCCAGCACTATACCGATTAAAAACGACGTAAGAGCCACGATAAATACGGCGTTTACGCCCGCGTCGCGAACGTAGTTGCTAATCTCTTTGCCTCTTAAACGCGAAGGAACGGGTAAAATTTTGGCCGTTTTTATTAAAAATTCGCCCAAAAATCCGCTTAAATCGCGTAAATTAATAAACCCGTCGAATATCTTTTTTCCTAGCCGCGCCAAAAAATTTAGACGATTTTGCACGGGTAAATAATCGGCGTTTATATTACCGTCGTTAATTAGCGCCAGCATTGAGGCAATTTTATCGTTTGCGCCTAAAATTTCATATTTTTTGCCGTTTGCGGCGCGGATTATTAAAATTAAACTCGCGTAGTCGATGCGGTTAAGCAAGCTAAAATTTAGCCTTATTGCCGCATTAAATTTACGAATTCGATCTAGCGCCGCATAAAGCGTTTTTGCGTCTTTGTAGCTAATTTCGCCGCAAAACGAAATTTCGCAAACGCCGTTTTCGCTTGAAATTTTGATTTTTTCTGACAAAATTTACCTTGAAATTTTTAAATTTAGCCGCAATTTTACCTAAAATTTATAAATTTGCCTTTACCCGCTAAATTTTTGCTAAAATACCGTCCAAAAGGATAATTTATGGAATTTAAAGTAGAAAATACCGACGGCGCGGCGCGCGCTGGGCGTATCGTAACGGCGCATAGCGAAATTCTAACTCCCGTTTTTATGCCCGTCGGCACCGTGGGCGCAGTTAAGGCGCTAGACGCGACCGATATGGCCGAGATTTTAGACGCTAAGATAATTTTAGCTAATACCTATCACATATATCTGCGCCCAGGCTCGCGAACGGTGGCGGAATTCGGCGGGCTGCACGGATTTACGAAATTTCCCCGCAGTTTTTTAACCGACAGCGGCGGCTTTCAGGCGTTTAGTCTGCGCGCAAACACTAAAAACGACGAGGGCGGCATAAAATTTAAAAGCCACATCGACGGCAGCATGCATTACTTCACGCCCCGCTCGGTGCTAGATACGCAGTATGAGCTAGGCAGCGACATCATGATGATACTAGACGATTTAGTCGATTTGCCGCGCGATCCGCGAAATTTAGACGCGAACGAAGCGGCGCGGCTTAAAAAACGCATCGATCTAAGCGTCGCACGCACGATAAAATGGGCTCGCGAAGCGGTAGAGTATCACAAAAGCTCGCAGGCGCGGGGCATCGGGCTAAATCAAAATATCTTCGGCATCATTCAAGGCGGAACCGACCCGCAGGCGCGTAAATTTTGCGCCGAAGCGCTGTGCGAGATGGATTTTGACGGGCTTGCGATCGGAGGGCTCAGCGTGGGCGAAAAAAACGAGCTGATGTATGAAACCGTCGAGGCCATGATGCCTTTCGTCGATGCGGCGCGCCCGCGATATTTGATGGGGGTCGGTACGCCCGAGGATCTCGTCGAAAACGTCGCTCGCGGCGTGGATATGTTTGATTGCGTGATGCCTACGCGCAACGCCCGCAACGGCACGCTATTTACGAGCTTCGGCAAGATCAGCATCAAAAACGCGGGCTTTATCAGCGATCACGATCCGATCGATCCGCACTGCGACTGCTACACGTGCAAGCGCTTCAGCCGCGGCTATCTAAATCATCTATTTCGCGCGCGCGAGCTTAGTTTTTACCGCCTAGCCAGCATTCATAATCTGCATTATTATCTAAATTTAATGAAGCAAATTCGCGCGGCGATAAAGGATGGGAAATTTGCCGAATTTAGAAGAGAATTTTACGAAAAAAGGCAAGCTAAATGAGCGAAAATTCGCAAAATTTAAAGCCCGGCGCCAGAGCGGTTACGGGATATTTTTACGCCGAGAGTTACGAATACTTAAATTTCGCCACTTCCGCGCAGCTTGCGCATTATAAATTTTTCTTTAAAAACGGCGAAATTTTTACCGACGAAGCGCTAAACGAGCGCGCGAGTATAGACGAACTAACGGCTGCGATCAAAAAAATTTTAAGCTCTCATAAGGAGAAAATTTCGCGCTATTTAGGGCATTTGGAGAGTTTCGAGACGATTTACAAAAAGCCAAAAGAATATCCCGAATTTATGAAGCGGCACGCCGAGCTAAAATACGAAATTCGCAAATTCTATAACAAAATTTCGCGCCTACAAGACGCGCTGATAACCTGCGCCAACGAGCAAACCGCGCTTAAAAAACCGCTAAAACGCTTCATCGCCGAAACCGGCGCCGCAAAAAGCGTAGTCGCCGAGTGCGGAGCGGGGCTGGACGATATTTACGCCTTTATTCAAAGCGTAAAAAACGACAAAATCAACCGCAATATCTATATGTTGACGATGATTTCGGCGCTTTTGCTGCCGCTAAATTTTATAACTAGTTTTTTTGGAATGAATACGAACGGGCTATTTTTAAGCGAGTATCCTAACGCTACTTTTATCGTAACTTGCGCGATGGGCGCGGTTCTGGTGGGGCTTGCGGGGCTGTTTTGGCTGTATAGCAAAAGGCAAAATTGATGAAAATTTTACTTTTTGCGACGCTTTTTTACGCGAGCGCGGCGTTCGGCGAGATAGCCGCATGGCAAAGGGCTTGCAATGCGGGCGATACGCAGGCGTGTATGGAAGCGGGCAAGTATTTTACGGATATGGCGCGCACGCAAGCTTATTACGAAAAGGCGGCGCAAATGTATAAAATCGCCTGCGATAAAGACGCCTTTGAAGCTTGCGGCGAGCTAGGAGCGCTCTACGCGCAAGGTCTAGGCGTTAAAAAGGACGCCGCAAAAGCGAAAGAGCTTTTTAAAAAAGCGTGCGACGGCGGAGATAAGGCAGGTTGCGATAGGTACGAAGAGCTTAAAGAGCGAGACTAAAATTTGCGGTTTGCGCTTTAACTTTCGCGTTTGCGACCCGCTTTACCGTGCTCGGCTTTAAGGCGGTTTTCCTCGGTCGTTTTTTATTTCGCCGCACCGCGCTCGTAGCGCGGCGAAATTTCCGCTATTTTTCGCGTCTTTGCGCTTAACCGCAAATATAGCGGCTAACTTTATAAGCTTCAAAGACGGTCGCAAAAGGTAAATTTTAAGATTTTTTCGCGATACGCAACAATTTTGCCTGCGTCTTTAAATGTTCGCCCAGCTCCATTATCGGATATGCACCGGCGTATTTCTTGCCGCCTTCAAGGCTTTTACTCACTCCGCCGCGCGCGGCTATCTGCGCGAAATCGCCGATCCTTACGTGCCCGACCGATCCGCTTTGTCCGCCCATTACGACGTTTCGTCCGAGCGTCGTAGAGCCTGCGAGCCCGGTTTGCGAGACTATTAGGCAGCCGCGCCCTAGCTCGCAATTATGTCCTATTTGCACTAAATTATCGATTTTAGTATAACTTTCTATCGTCGTGCTTTCAAACACTCCGCGGTCTATCGTCGTGCAGGCGCCGACCTCGACGTAATCGCCTAAAACGACGTTTCCGTTGTGATAAATTTTTACGTGTTCGCCCGTTTTGGTGTGCGCGTAGCCGAAGCCGTCGCTTCCTATTACGCAGTTTGCCAACAAATGGCAGCCGTTTCCGATCACGCAATCGTTGTAAATTACGACGTTGGGATGAATTATACAGTTTGCGCCTACGCGAACGTTATCGCCCAAAAACGCGCCCGCCATTATCACGCAATTCTCTCCAATTTCAACGCCCGACCCCACGTAGACGTTCGGCATTACGTTTGCGCTAGGAGCTATGTTTGCGGGGCGCGGCTCGCAAAAAAGCGGCTTTGCGAAATCCGCGCTTAAAATCGCAAACGCTAGGTGCGGATTATCGCAGACGACCGCCGTCATGCCAGCAGGCACGAGCGGAAGCAAATTCGGACTAACCAAAATCGCTCCCGCGTTTGAATTTGCTATAAATTTCGCGTTTTTCTCGCCGTCGCAGTAGGTAAGCTCGGCGCGATTTGCGCGAGCGAGCGAATTTAACGCGAAAATTTCGATATCTTCCCCGCTAAATTTAGCTTCCGTTTTTTGTGCTATTTCGCTTAGTCTCATCTTAAATATCCATTAAAACCGACCCTCCGCGAACGATATCGGTCGGGTTGTATTTTTTTATCGTTTTTAAAAATCCCTCTATCCGCGCGGTGTCGTCGGCGACCATTACCGCGATGTAGTTTTCGTTGGTATTTACGATCGAGCCGTTATAGGCTTTAAGTATCGCGTCAAGCCCGGCAAAGCTCTCGTTTAGCGGAATTTTGACCAGCGCCATCTCTTTTTCTACGAACTCGCCGCTTTCTATGACTTTGTAAGTAGGAATTAGCTTGTGAAGCTGTTTTACGATCTGCTCCAATACGCGCTCATCGCCGCTAGTTACGATAGAAAGGCGCGAAAATTCGCTTTCCGGGATCGGCGCTACGGTTAAGCTGTCGATATTATACCCGCGCCCCGCAAAGAGCCCCGCGATACGCGACAAAACGCCGTGTTCGTTTAAAACTATGACTGAAATTACTCTTCTTATACTCATTTTTGCTTGCCTTTTAGCATCATATTGTATATAGCGGCACCCGCAGGCACCATCGGTAACACGTCTTCAAAGCGGTCCACGCGAACGTCTATGATCGCCGTTTTACCGCTCTTTATCGCATCTTTTAGCGCCGCGTTAAATTCTTCTTTCGTAGCGCAGACGTATCCTACGCCGCCGAAGCCTTGCGCGATTTTGACGAAATCGGGCTCTAAGCTAAGATCGGTCGACGAGTAGCGCTCTCCGTAAAAAAACGTCTGCCACTGGCGTACCATACCTAAAAACCTATTATTTAGCACGATATTAACGACGGGTAGACCGCTTTCAAACGTAGTCATTAGCTCTTGGATATTCATCAAAATCGAGCCGTCGCCCGTAAAATTTACTACTAAATTTTTAGGATTCGCCGCCTTTGCGCCTAGGGCCGCGGGCAAGCCGTATCCCATCGTGCCCAGACCTCCGCTGGTAATTAGCTGGCGCGGGCGATTAAACGGATAAAACTGCGCGACCCACATTTGATGCTGTCCGACGTCGGTCGAGATTACGGCGTCTTTGCCCGCGATTTTGGCCGTTTGTTCCACGACCCATTGCGGCTTTAAAACCTCGTCGCTATCGTCGTAAAACGTCGGATTTAGCTTGCCGTAGTTTGCCAAAATTTCTCTCCACTCGCTAAATCGCTCGGGTTTTGCCTCTACTTTTGGTATTAGCTCTTCAAGGACGTTTGCTAAATCGCCTACTATCGGAAAATGCGCGTTTATGATTTTTGAAATAGAGCTCGGGTCGATATCTACGTGGATGATTTTCGCGTTTTTGGCAAATTCGCTAGTTCTGCCCGTTACGCGGTCGCAAAATCTAGCTCCCAAAGCGATTAGCAAGTCGCACTCGCTAAGCGCCATGTTAGAAGCATAGCTGCCGTGCATCCCGCACATACCTAAATTTAACTCGTCATTAGCGTCCATTACGCCTAGCGCCATTAGAGTTTCTACCGCGGGGATGCCGGTTTTTCGGGCGAATTTTCTAATTAGATCCGACGCGTTTGATGCCACCGCGCCGCCGCCTATATAAAGCAGCGGTCTTTTACACGCGGACACGGCCTCGGCGGCTTTTTTGATCTGCTTGGCGTTGCCTTTTAGCGTCGGCTTATAAGTAGGGATCGAAATTTCTTCGGGATAGTTAAAAACACCCGTTTTGGACGTAATATCTTTTGGAATATCGATATGTACGGGCCCCGGACGTCCGCTTCTAGCGATATAAAACGCCTCTTTTATTATGCGCGGCAGCTCTTCGATGCTTTTAACCAAAAAATTGTGCTTGACGCACGGGCGCGACATACCGACGGCGTCGATCTCTTGAAAGGCGTCGGTGCCGATCATAAAAGTAGGCACTTGACCGCTGATTAGCACGATAGGAATGCTGTCGCTATACGCCGTAGCAAGCCCCGTAAGCGCGTTGGTAAACCCCGGTCCGCTCGTTACCAGCGCTACGCCTACTTTACCGCTAATCCTCGCATAGCCGTCGGCGGCGTGCGTAGCGGCTTGTTCATGGCGAACCAAAATGTGTTTGAAATATTTTTGCTTATAAGTTTCGTCGTAGATATTTAGCGCCGCGCCGCCAGGATAGCCGAAAACGACCTCCACGCCCTCTTCGTGCAACGCTTCCATTATCATCTGCGAACCGTTTAACTCTTTCATTTTGTCTGCCTTTTTGAAATTTAAAAGTCGATTATAGCTTTATTAAGGTTAAATAAAAATGATAATGCCCGAAATTTTAAGCGAGACGTAAAATTTGGTTACGTTTTTTATGAAATTTTAAAGTCTTAAATTTGCGGCTTAAATTTTACGAGACGCGCTCACTTGCGTTAAATTTCGGGCAAAGCTAAACGAACGGCCTGCCCTAGCCCGAAATTCTCGCCCGCTTACGATTAAGATCGCGGATGCGCGCAAAACTTCGTTTAAGACGCTAGCCGTAGACGGCTTAAAAGGCGGTTAAAAAGGCCAAATCGCCTCCATTAAACGCGTTCCCCACGGCTTCTTCGTCGATTTCTCCACGTCGCCTTCGGTTTTATATAAAATTTTCGCGTCGGCGATATAGCGCGAGTCGATTTCGTTGGCGTTTGATATGTCGTAAGGACGGATTACGCCCGTTACTTGGATAATCTGCTTCTCGCCGTTTACTAAAATTTCTCGGTTGCCCTCGATAAAATAGTTGCCGTTATTTAAAATTTTAATAATCCTAGCCGAGATCGTCGTCGTAAAGCGCTCGTTTCTGCTCGTCGTACCGCTACCGCTAAATTCGTTCGCTCCGCCCGCTGAAAAGCCTATATTTCCGTATTTATTTAGCTGATCTGCGACGGTGCTTAAAGGTGCCGCGCCCGCGCTAAAAGTACCCGCACCCAGCGAAGTCGTGCTGTTACGGCTATTTTTCTTGCTTCCCGTGGAGCTTTGCGTCGCGGTTTCTGATATCACGATCGTTACGATATCGTTGACGTTCATCGCTTTCCTATCGGAAAATAGCGGGTCCTTGCCGCGTCCGTAAAGGCTGCCCGCATTGCCCTGTCCTACGCTATTTTCTTTTGCGGGAAGCTGCTCGACGTAGACGGGAGGCTTCATATCGATATGCGGGTCGGCGCTAGGCGTGCATCCGCTAAAAATCGCAAGCGCGCAACCTATCGCTAGAAAATGGGAAAATTTCATAAATTTACCTTAAATTTTATATCTTGTATGCTAAAATCCAGCAAATAAAGTTCCAAAAAAGGCGGTTAGATGCAAAATTGTTACGTTATTTCGCGCGAAATTTTAGACGATTTGACGCGGATTATATCAGCAAAATTTAAAAATTTCGCTGTGTTTGAAGTAAATTTTAGCCAAGACGAGCGAGAACTGATTAAAAAAGGGTTAGACAAGGAGCCGATATTAGCGCTAATATCGCGCTTTGAAAAAGCGAGCGAAGGGTTCGAATTTTTAATAATCGCAGGCTGCGAAGGCATCGGGCTAATCGGCAAAACCGAGCTAAATTTAAAAATAGCCAGACATCTAAACTCACCCGTTTTCGAGCGCGAAAATTTAAACGAACTTCGCGCCATAAACGCGAGTTCCAAGCTCTTAATCACGAACGACGTAAGCGAAATTTTAGTCTCCTCGCAAAATATAATTACGCCTTACCGTTTTGAGAAAATTTTACTGCAAAGAGCGCGCGAAGCGGGCAGCAGCGTCATTTTGCCAGAAAGCGACGACGAGAGAATTTTAAAAGCGGCGCAAATTCTACTAGCGCAAGGCGCGGTAAAAATTATCTTGCTAGGCGACGCGGAAGAGATAGATAAAAGAGCCCGAAATTTGGAGATAAATTTAAGCGGCGCGCAGATATTCGACCCTAAAACCGATCCGCGCGGCGAGGAGTTCGCGCAAATTTTATACGAAGCCAGACGCGCAAAAGGCATGAGTTTAGAGCAGGCGCGAATTTTAGCGCGCGATAAAGTTTATTTCGCTACGCTAGCCGTAGCTTCCGGTGCCGCGGGAGCCGTAGTGAGCGGCGCTACTATGAGCACGGCCGATACTATTCGTCCTGCGCTGCAAATTATAAAAACAAAGCCGAACGCAAAGCTCGTTTCGGGGCTATTTTTTATGGCGTTAGAAGAAGAGACGTTAGCCTACGCAGACTGCGCCGTAACGCCTAATCCGAGCGCGGACGAACTAGCTAGCATCGCGGTTACGAGCGCGCAAACGGCAAAGGCGTTCGGCATCGAGCCGCGCGTAGCGATGTTAAGCTACTCGACCGCAGATAGCGGCAGCGGCGCGGACGTAGATTTTGCGCGCGAAGCGGCGGCAAAAGCGCTTGAAATCGCCCCCGAGCTAAAAATCGCGGCTCCGATCCAATACGACGCGGCCAGCGTGCCTAGCGTGGGCGCTAAAAAGATGCCGGGCTCCGAGGTCGCGGGGAGAGCGAACGTATTTATATTTCCTAACCTAAACTGCGGAAATATCTGCTACAAAGCCGTCCAGCGCAGCGCGAACGCCGTAGCGATAGGTCCGATTTTACAAGGACTAAAAAAACCGGTTAACGATCTAAGTAGAGGCTGCGAGGTCGCGGACATCGTAAACACCGTGCTAATTAGCGCAATCCAAGCAAAGGCGGAATAATGAAAATTTTAGTACTAAACTCCGGAAGCAGCTCGATAAAATTCCAGTTATTTTTAATGGATAACGAGCAAAGCATAGCAAGCGGGATCGTCGAGCAGATCGGCTGTCCCGGCGGGCGCGCGACGCTTAAAGCAAACGGCGAAATTTACGAAAGGACGACGCCCGTCGCGGATCACCACGCAGGGCTTGATCTAATGGACGAACTGTTTCGCGAGTCGGGTACGCTACACGATCTAAGCGAGCTAGACGGCATCGGGCACAGGATAGTGCACGGCGGCGAGAGCTTTTTTAACTCCATGATCGTAACGCCCGAGGTTATCGAAAAAATCGAGCAAATAAGCCCGCTGGCTCCGCTTCATAACCCGGGCCACATCGCGGGTATCAAAAATGCGATGGCAAGCAGTAAAGGCGTACCTCACGTCGTAGTTTTCGACACCGTCTTTCATCAAACGATGCCTGAATACGCCTACCGCTACGCCCTACCCTACGACGTTTGTAAGGCTCACCACATCCGCAAGTACGGCTTTCACGGCACTTCGCACAACTATGTTTGCAAGCGCGGCGCGGCGCTTTTGGGCGTGCCTTACGAAAATTTTAACGCAATCTCGCTGCACCTTGGCAACGGAGCTAGCGCGTGCGCGGTGCAAAACGGCAAAAGCATAGATACGTCTATGGGTTTAAGCCCGCTTGAAGGGCTTATTATGGGGACGCGTAGCGGCGATATGGATCCTGCGGCGCTCGTATATCTCTTAAACGCCGGCGAGCTCAAATGGGACGAGATAGACTCGTTTTTAAATAAAAAAAGCGGACTGTTAGGCATTTGCGGATCGAGCGATATGCGCGACGTGGTTGCAAAAATGGAGCACGACGAGCGCGCGAAACTGGCGTTTGAGATGTTTTGCTACCGAGTGAAAAAATATATCGGCGCTTATTACGCCGCGCTCGGACGCGTAGACGCGCTGATTTTTACGGGAGGTATCGGCGAAAACGCGCCTAATACGCGCCAAAAGCTCTGCGACGAACTAGCGCATCTAGGTATTAAAATCGACCGCGAGCTAAATTTTGGCGCAAGTCGCGCCGAACGCAGCCTAGACGCAAAAGGGGCTAAAATTTCCACGCTGGTAATCCCTACGAATGAAGAGCTAGAAATAGCAAGGGAGACTAAACGCTTAATTTCGGGAAAGAGCGCGTAAAATTTAGCCCATCCCGCCAAAATAAAAATCGCTAAAATTCGCGCCGAACGACCGCGCCGATTTTTAGCAAACTACCTCTTTTCTTTCTTTTTATCCGCTTGCTTCGCGTTTTTAGCGGGCATCTTCGGCGTAGCGGGGGCTGCTGCGGCGTTTGCTTTTTGGCTTTGGGCGCCGGCAGAGTCTGTCTTCGCCTCGCCCGCTAAATTCGTCCCCAAATTTTGAGCGCTCGCATTATCTTCGCTTAAATTAGCGTCGCTCGCGCGCGTAAATTCGCCGACTAACTCGTCGTAGCGCGATTTTGCTTTTTCGTAGACGCCTTGATTTAGATCGACTCCGATCTTTTTTAAATCGACGACGTCGCCGCACGCGAGCAAATAGCCGCTATCGCAGCTTTTCATTAGATAACCTACGCCAAGCTCGGCGCTCGTGTGCCTATTTAGCGCCGCATCCATTTGAGGCGTTATTTGCTCGTTTATATACATTAAGCCTAGCTCCTCGCACGCCATTTCGTCGTTTACTTCGCAGCCCGCGCTAAAAATTTCATACGCCGCCGCGAAATTTTCATCGTTTATCGCATCCATTCCGCGCTCGATATCGTCGATGTCAAAGCCGAGCGCGGCTACCCACAGCGCGCTTAAAAATATAAATTTTCTCATCACATAAAGCTCGGAGCGTCGTTTGAAAATAGCACCAAATCGCCCATTTTCGTATATTTTACGAGCATTTCTTGCATCTTGGTTTTATCCTTTATAATTATAATTTCAGGCTTACTTAGCGCTTTCATCAGCGCCTGCGCGTTTAGCGGACTTGAAATCATCACGACGTCGAAAATTTCGTTCATCACGCGTCCTAGTCGTTCGTTTTCCTCGGGCGTGCTCTCGACTATACCCGGCGTTATTACCACCTTGCGTCCGCCGTAAGTCGCCGCAAGCTCGTAGCTAGCGCTCATTCCCGCGAAATTTCCGTTAAAGCTATCATCTATTATCAGTTTGCCGCTCGCTTGGATTTTTTGCAAGCGATGCTCTACGTTTTGCATTTTAGCTAACACCCGCGCAATATTTTCGTAGGAAACGCCTAAATATTTAGCTACTTTAATACAAACGGCAAGATTTGCGGCGTTAAATTTTCCGAGCAAAGGCGAGCTAAATTTCTCCCCGTCAAGCTCGAAATTTAAGCCATCCAAACTAGCGACGACGTTTTTTAAATTTTCGTCGTAAATTTCGATGTTTTCGCCCGTTTTTTGAGCGCTAGAATGCAAAAACGCCTTTTGCAGGCGCGGACTTTGCAACGCTTCAAGCTTAGTCGCTCGCACGTTTTCAAGCGTTTTAAAATACTCGATGTGCTGCTCGCCTATCTCGCCTACTACTACGATTTGCGGGCGTAAAAACTCGACGATCTCGGCGATATCTCCGCGCTGACGCGCGCCCGCTTCGGCGATGTAGATTTGCGTATTCGCGGTTAAGTTTTCGTTGACGTCTTTAATTAGCCCCGCAAGCGTGTTTACGCTGCGCGGCGTCTTGTGGCAGATAAAATCGTCTTTTAGTAGCTCGAAAAGGAAATTTTTAATGCTGGTTTTGCCGTAGCTAGCCGTTATTAAAATTATCTTTAAATCCGAAAAATTCCGTAGCTTTGCATCTGCCTTTCGCCTAAAATTTAGCGCGTTTATCCGCTCGAAAACAAAACTAGCTCCGAGCGACGCGAAAAGCGTTAAAAGCGCGTCTATTTTTACCGCGCCCGTAAATTTAAAGGATAGCGCCGCGCCTAAAACGCAAGCAAGCGCCGCAAAAGCGAAAAACCGCTTCACGCGAGCGGTAAAAACCAGCTTTTTATCAAGCTTTTTGTGCCACAAAAAAAGCGCGGGCAAAAATGCGAAATAAAAGTATATCCAAAACCACGTTCCCGTCGCGTAAAACAGCGCGAGCGGAACGGCGAAAAACGTCGCGTGCCAAAGCGGCCGCGTAAAATGAAATAGCACGCGCTCCACGCGATACGAAAACCACTGAAAACACGTAATCGCGTAAAAACATATCGCAAACGCGAATGCCGCTTGGCTAGCGATAAAAAACGCTTCTTTCGTAAAATCTGGCGAGCTCATTTTATCTCCCTCACGCTTTCTATACCGCTATCAAGCGCCTCTTCGTCTGAGCGAAGACTAAAATTTTCCTCGTCGGCGCTTAAAATTCGCTCTATTTGCTCGCAGATAAATCCCGCGTGCAGTAAAAAGAAAAAATGGTCTCCGCTAAGCGGGAAAAATTCGCTGTTTTTAATTAGCGAATGGATTTTCTCCCCGCTTTTTAAGCTCGTAGCGCGGTCGCTCTCGCCCCAAAAGACGAGCGCGCGCCCGTTAAAATCTGCAAATTTCGCGCTAAAATCCTCGTTTACGACGTTTTTAAGCGTCTCGTACATCGTGCGGCTCATTCCGCTCACGTCTTTACTGGCGAAAATTTTATAAAATTTCCCGAAACCCAAAATTTTAAAAAATTTAAAAATCGCGATTTTAGCGCGCACTAAAAAGGGCTTAGGCTCTACGATGCCCGCAGAGCTTAAAAGCGCTAAAATAGGCGGATTTAAAAGCACGGCTACCTTCCCGCCGAAGCTGTGCCCCGCTATAAGCCTTGGGCAAAGGCCCAGTTCGCTCAAAAATGCGGAAACAATTTTTGCGTAATCTTTCGTAGTTAGCGGCTCGCCTATACTGCTAGCTCCAAAGCCCGCAAGATCTACGTAAATATGGCGAAATTTCGTCAAATGAGCGCCGAACGCCTTTTTCATCAGCTCTTTATTTGCGCCCCAGCCGTGTAAAAACAACACGCAGATATCAGCCTTAGGGTTTAAAATTTCATAGCTTATCTCATACGTACGAGAGCCTACTTTTACGCTTTTACTCGCCATCTTGCCCTCTTTTGTCCTCTGCGGCTCGCTTGTCGTCGTAGATGCTTTGTAAAATTTTAGCCGCTTTTTGCAGCTCCTCGCGCCCGCTAGCGTTCGCCAAAATTTCCTCGAATTCGCCCTGCTTTTTAGCCGCGTAGATACCGCGCAAAATTCCGACCGCATCTTGAAGCCGCTCGTACTCGCTCATACTTAAAAGTATGGCTTCGAATTTGTTATTTTTTACTATCACGGCGCGTTTACTCTCGTTTTTGCTAATCTTGCTTAAAACAGAGCTAAAATTTCGCACGACCTCGGTCGCGGTAAAAATTTCGTCTTTGCTAAATTCCGCCATATTGTGCCTCTACATAAAATTTTACGCAAAATTTAGCGTATTTTTGATTAGACTTAGGTTAAAATTTAGCCTATTAGGCTAAATTTTGCCGCCCTTGGCGCTAGTGATGGAATTTATAAATTTGTAGTCTATTTTGATATTTTTAGCTTGCGGAAGCGATTGCGCGAGTTTATCTAAAACGTCCTCGAAATCGGCGAATAGGTAGTTTGCGAGGCTGCCCGGGTTTGGATTTATCTCGTTTAGATAGACCTTGTCGTCTATTACGAAAAAGTCGCAGCGAATGAGCGCGCCCTCAAAACCGCTTTCGTAAATTTTTCTAAACGCCTCTTTTAGCCTCTCTTCAAGCTCACTTGAAATTTCGGCGCTTTTAGCTTTGCCGTCGTTTGAAAAGCTAAGGTATTTTTGCTCGTAATCGAGAAATTCCTTTTTTTTAGGCTCTTCTATGACCGAATAAATAAACTCGCCGTCCGCCTTACAGCCGGCTAAATTATACTCTTTTACGCCCGCCACAAAAGGCTCTACCAGCACTTCGCTATCAAATTCAAACGCCACGTCCAGCGCGTATTCCAGCTCGCTTTGCTCATGCGCGACGCTCACGCCGATGCTGCTTCCAAGCCGCGCGGGCTTTAAGATAACCGGGAAATTTAGCCCCGCTCTTTCGCCTCGTTTAATCGTTTCGTATTCTAGCGTCGCGACGCCCGCTTTTTGGGCCAGCAGCTTAGTTAGGGCTTTATTAAAGCTCATTACGCTAGCTTCCGGGCGCGGTCCGATGAAGCTAACGCCGTAAAATTCGAGTAGCGCGGCTAGCTTGCCGTCTTCGCCGTCCGCGCCGTGGATTAGATTAATATAAACGTCCGCTTCTACGCGCTTAACGCCCAGTAATCCGTGCGAATAAAAGCCGCCTTGCGATAAAAATACCCGCTTGCAGCTTTTATATTTTCCGGAGCTAAAAAAATTAGCCCTCATCTGCGCGGCAGGAATTAGGTAAAATTCTCTTCGCGCGTCGCAAAATATAAACGTCAAATCTCGTTTTAGCACGTTTTTCACAGCGATCGCGCTAACGATGCTAATCTCGTGCTCGTAGCTTTGTCCGCCGAATATTATCCCAAATTTCATAGATTTCCTTTACGCTAGTTTTTTTAGGGCTTCTTTGACGATTTCGCCCGTATTTTCGCCTTTGCAATCGCCTAAAATTTTAACGATCTTGTCGCGCTTAAAGCCGAGCGCTTCAAGCGCCATTAGCGCTTCGCTTTGATAGCTAGGCACGGCCTCGTCGGCGATTAGTTTGGCGTCTCCTAGCTCTGCGATTATCCTGCGTGCGCTTTTAGGCCCGATACCCGGCACGCTTTGAAGCGCCGCAGCATCGCCGCTAACTACCGCCGTATTAAACGCGCCTGGAGTAAGCGACGAGCATATCGCCATCGCCGTGCTGGCGCCAATCCCGTTTAGCTTGATTAAAATTTCAAACATCTTTTGCTCGCTAGCGTCTAAAAATCCGTAAAGCAAATTCGCGTCTTCGCGAATTATCTGCGTAGTTTTTAACTCCACCTTCGCGCCCGTTTCCAGTTTGGCGCTGCAAAATAGCGAAATAAACAGCCCGTAGCTTATCCCGCTAGCCGTTTTTAACACGACGAACGCGGGCATTTTTTGCGTTATTACGCCTTCGACGGCTTTTATCATTTTTATCCTTTAAAACGTTACTTTCTCGAAATCGCCCAGCGAATTTGATTTTTTAATCCTAAAATCGGTCTCTCCGTCCGCTTTTTCGAATTTTTCCAGCGTTATTACGCGCGCGGTTTCGTTTTGCTTGGTCGAGTACGTTACGGTTTTTGGCGGATCTACCAGGGTAAAGCGAATTTCGTTTAGATCTATCCAGCCGCCGCGATTTATGATCTTTGCCGAAAATACGCCGTTTTGCATCACGTCAAGCTCTTGCTTTAAGGCGGCGAGCTCGTCTTTTTTACTATTAAATTCGCTCAAAATCGCGTTATATTCGCCGACTAAATCCTGATACTCTTTTAGCTTTTTCATAAAGGTTACTGGCGGCACGACCTTTGTTTTTTGCAACTCTTCAATCTTTTGCTTTATCGTATAAATCGGCGCTTTATTTTCGTCGATTATGATTTTTTTAGTTCTTAAAATTTTAGGCAATCGCTCCAACTCCGCGTTTAAAGCATCGATTTTAGCTAGCTGCTCGTCTATCTCGCCCGTTTGATCTTTCATTTTGCTCGCGTCTATGATAAAGCGATTATTCGTGCCGCGCAAATATTTCACGTCTATAATGTTTGAAGCCGTTAGCGTGCAGTTTGAGCCTAGGGTTTCTATCTGGATGCTTTGAGCCGTGATCTGTCCGCCGACCACGCTTTTTACCCTTACTTTTTTAGCCAGCACGCAGCCGCCTTCTAGCCTATCTATCGTAATCTCGTCGCCCTCTGCGTAGCCGATGTGAATCGCTATATCCGCGCTTGCGGCGTAAATTTTTGATTTTCCGTGCGTTTGTCCGCCGATTACTACGTGGTTTGCTTTTACTACGGCGTTTGAACCTATATTGCCCTTTACCTGCACCTCGTCGGCCTCCACCGCGACGCCCGGACCTATCGCGTCTTTTATCATATCGCTCTCTTTTACTACGAGCGTTACGTTAGTATCAAGGCCTGCTTGCACGGAACCCGTGGACTTAAAATCGATCTGGCTTACTTCAAGCGTCTCGGCGATGTCGTAAAAGCCTTTGTTTTCGCTTACGTAACCGGCCTTTTTAGCGATAAATTTTACGCTCTCGTCATCCTCTCTTCGCTCGATATTATCGCTTACTTTTATCTCGTTGCCGTTTTCGTCTTTGGGCGCGGGGATGGCGATAAATTTACCGCGCGCGTCGCGTCCGTTTTTGCCGTCTTTGGGCTTTATTTGCTCCATAATAAGCTCGCCCTCGCTCACGCCGAATAAAAATCCGCGGCTCGCGTAGTCGATTTTACCTTCTTTGCCGATATTTTCCAGCTTTTTTTTGTAATAATAAATCGTTTGCGCGTCGGTCGAGATTTTAGGCGCGACGCCTACCGCGACTACTATCGTCGTATCCTCGCTAATTTCGTCTTTTACGCGAAGCTGCGAGGCTATTTGCAGTAGCTTTTCCTTCGTCTCGCCCGTTCGCACTCCGATTAAAATTTGCGCCTTTAAAAGCTGCTTTGATATATATTCAAACATTAGCCGCTCTAAGCCCGCCGTATAATGGCATTCGCCGGTTTTACGAACCGTAGCGATTACTTTGGTTACGGCGCCGTTTACGCCGATCGAAATTTTAGGCATCGGCGGCGGAGGGCTTTTGCGCAGGTCGTAAAATTCGACTAAGTAACTTTGCGAAATTTCTAAGCTCGGGTCGATAAATAGCTCGTTATCGTCAAACACCCCCAGCTCGTCTTGCTTAACCTCGACGGGCTCTTTATTCGCTTCGTTCGTATAAGAAGTGAAAATTTCTTGTATGTCAAAATCGATAAATTCCGCCGCTACGCCTTGTTGCGCGCTTAACTCGCGAAGTTTAGCGTAAGGTTTGTCGGTTTGAATTTGCACCGGTTCTAAAAATTTTATCTCGCTCAAAATATAATCCGATTATCAAAATTTAAAGCTTGATTATCCCATAAAATTCATTAAATTTGGGTTATGCGAGCTTTTAGGCAAAATTAGTTACAATCCGCGAAGCTAAATTTAGATAGGATCCTATGTTTATCAAAGGTTTTTTTTCAAACTCGGCGGGCATTATGATCTCGCGAATTTTGGGGCTTGTCCGCGATTTATTAACCGCGTCGATTTTAGGCGCGGGGGTTTTTAGCGACCTATTTTTTATCGCGTTTAAAATACCTAATTTATTTCGTAGAATTTTCGGCGAAGGGGCGTTTACGCAAGCTTTTTTGCCTAACTTCGCAAAGGCCGGCAAAAAAGGAATCTTCGCGGCGAAAATTTTTATAAATTTTTTGCTTTTTATCACCGTTTTAACGCTTGCAGTCAATCTTTTCACCCCGTTTTTTATTAAAATCATCGCCAGCGGCCTAACCGCTCAAAATATCGCGGACGCCGCGCCGTTAGTTTGCGTAAATTTTTACTATTTGGCGCTAATTTACGTTGTTACTTTTTTAGGCTCGCTGCTTCAATATCGCGGGCATTTCGCCACCACCGCGTTTAGCACGGCGCTTTTAAATTTAGCTATGATCGCCGCGCTTTTACTCTCGCGAGGGCTTAGCGAGCGCGAGGTCGCGTTTAATCTAAGCCTAGGCGTGGTCGCGGGCGGAGTTTTACAAGTCGGCGCGCACCTAATAGCGCTAAAATTTAACGGAATTAGTAAAATTTTTTACGGCGGACTAGTTAGGCTCGCGCGCGGTAAAAAGGCCGAAACGAAAGGCTTTTTTAGCAACTTTTACCACGGGCTTTTAGGTTCGTCCGCGATGCAGATAAGCGCGTTTATGGATACCTGGCTAGCTAGCTTTTTAGCGGCGGGCTCGATTAGCTATCTTTTTTACGCAAACCGCATTTTTCAGCTTCCTTTGGCGATTTTCGCTATCGCGCTAGCCCAAGCGCTGTTTCCTAAAATTACCCGTCTTTTAAAATCGGGCGACGAGCAAAACGCGCTAATTTGGACTCAAAAAAGCTTTAACCTGCTTTTAGCGCTGCTGCTTAGCGCGAGCGCGGCGGGCATTATTTTTAGCGAAGGCATAATTTGGCTGCTTTTTGAACGCGGAAATTTTAATAGAGCCGATACGCAGGCATGCGCGGCGGTTTTGAGCGCTTATTTGATAGGACTTACGCCCTTTGGACTGGCGAAGCTTTTTTCAAACTGGCTTTACGCTAAAATGCAGCAAAAATTAGCCGCTAAAATTTCGCTTATCACGCTAGGCGTGAATCTCGCGTTAGCGGTGGTTTTGATGAAATTTTACGCAGCGGCGGGACTTGCGCTGGCAAGCTCGCTGGGCGGATTTTTACAACTGGCGCTATACGTAAGAGCCTTCGGAGCGCGAAATTTTTTAGCTATAATCTCGCCCAAAATTTTATGCGCGATAATAGTCTGGACCGCTATTTTATCGTTTATTTTAGAAATTTTAAAGGAAAAATTATATGTATATCTATGATACCTCAAAACGCAAAAAGGTAAAATTCGAGCCCGTATCTCCTATGAAAGCGAATATCTATCTGTGCGGGCCTACCGTTTACGACGACGCGCATTTGGGTCACGCAAAAAGCGCGGTAAGCTTTGATCTGCTTCGCCGCACGCTAACCGCGCTCGGATACGAGGTAAATTTCGCGCGAAACTACACCGACATAGACGATAAAATTTTAAAAAAAATGGACGAAACCGGCGAAAGCTTAGAAGCCATAACGCAGCGCTATATACAAAGCTACGAGCGCGATATGAAAGCGCTAGGCGTACTAGATCCGAATTTTAAACCCAAAGCCACGCAATGTCTGGAAGCGATCAAAGAATATATCGTCTCTTTGTTAAAGAGCGGATTTGCCTACGAGATCGCAAACGACGGCATATATTTTAATACGAGCAAAGACGAGCGGTATTTCGAGATTAGCGGCAAAGATAATAACGCCGAACTAATCGCGCGCGTGGCAAGCAACGACGGCAAAAAAGACGTCAAGGACTTCGCGCTGTGGAAATTCGACGAAAAATGGTACGATAGTCCGTTCGGACGCGGCAGGCCCGGCTGGCACACCGAATGCGTCGCGATGATAAAGCAGCTTTTTAGCGCGAGCGGCGACGAAAATTTTAATATAGACATTCACGCGGGCGGCATCGACCTACTCTTCCCGCACCACGAAAACGAGGCCGCGCAGTGCCGCTGCGCCGAGCGCAAAAGCCTAGCTAAATACTGGATGCACAACGGATTTATTCAAGTAAATAACGAAAAAATGAGCAAAAGCCTAGGAAATAGCTTTTTCGTAAAAGACGCGCTACGCGAGAATTTAGGCGAAGCGCTGAGGTATTATCTGCTAACTAGCCATTACCGCGCGAATTTTAACTATTCAAGCGAAGATTTAAGCGCTGCAAAAAAACGGCTGGATAAAATTTACCGCCTTAAAAAGCGCGTTTTGGGCGTAAGCGCTAGCGCGGCGGATAAAAATTTTAAACGCGAAATTTTAGAGGCTCTAAGCGACGATTTAAACGCCTCAAAAGCGCTTGCCGCGGTAGACGAGTTTATAAAAAACGCAAACGACGGGCTTGATAACGCACCCAAAGATAAGGCGCTAAAAGGCTCAATCGCCGCGAATTTAGAGTTTATCGCGCAAATTTTAGGCGTGGGGGCGATGGATTGCTTCGAGTATTTTCAATTCGGCGTTACGGACGAGCAAAGGGCTAAAATTTCGCGCTTAATTAGCGAGCGAGACGAAGCTAAAAAGGCGAAAGATTACGCTAAAAGCGATGCGATTAGAGACGAGCTCGCCGCGCTTGGAATTAGTATAATGGATACGCCGTGCGGCTGCATGTGGGAGAAAATTTAATGAGCGGCGAGAAAAAACCTATGAGCCTAAAAGAAATTTTAGGGCGATTTAAGGGCTATTATAAAGACTATATCCCTCAGTTCGCGCTAGCGTTTTTAGGCATGATAGCAGCGGCTCTTAGCACCGCGGCGCTCGCAAAACTCGTCGAGCCCGTACTAAATGAAATTTTCGTACAAAAAGAAAAGGATATGCTTTACTTGCTACCCTACGCCATTATCGCGGTGTATTTCGCCAAGGGCGCGGGCGGCTTTTTGCAGGCGTATTACACGGCTTACATCGGACAAGACGTGGTGCGCCGCTTCCGCAACGCGCTGCTTGAAAATTTGCTAAAACTAGATATGGAATTTTTTAACAAGTACCGCACGGGCGAGCTAATCAGCCGAAATATCAACGACATAGAGCGCATTAGAAGCATCGTAAGCTCGCTAATACCCGAATTTATCCGCGAAGTAGTTACTATCGTAGGGCTGCTCGGCGTCGTGATTTATCAAAGCTACGAGCTTGCGTTTTTCGCGCTGATAATCATGCCGCTGGCCGCGTATCCACTCTCGCTGCTTGCTAAACGCATGAAAAAAATCTCCCGCAGCTCGCAGGAAAAAACCTCCGATATTAGCGCGAAACTAAGCGAAATTTTTACCAATATCGAGATAATTCAGGCAAATAACGCGCAAAGCTACGAACACGCGAAATTTTGCGAAGAAAACGCGAAATTTTTCAAGCTAAATTTAAAAAGTACCAAAGTCAGCGAAGCGGTAAGCCCTTTAATGGAAACCTTCGGCGCGGTAGGTATCGCCGTGGTCATCATCGTAGGCGGCAAGCAAGTAATCGAAGATACGATGAGCATGGGGGCGTTTTTTTCGTTTTTAACCGCGCTTTTTATGCTTTACACGCCTATAAAGCGGATTTCTGGGCTTTATAATAAAATGCAAGACGCCGTCGCCGCAAGCGAGCGGACGTTTGAGCTACTGGATCAAAAAAGTTCTATCTCGGACGGTAAGCGCGAAATTTCAGGCGATATAAAGAGTATAAAATTTGAAAACGTTACGCTTGATTACGGCGAGAAAAACGTACTAAAAGGCGTTAGCTTCGAAGCGCAAAAATCGCGCCTAATCGCGCTCGTCGGCGCAAGCGGCGGCGGCAAGAGCTCTTTAATGAATTTGCTGATTAGATTTTACGACGTAAAAAGCGGGCGAATTTTAATAGACGGCGTAGATCTGCGCGAGTTTAGCCTACGCTCGGTACGCGAAAATATCGGACTGGTAAGCCAGCGCGTTTATATTTTTAACGACACAGTCGCAAAAAACGTAGCTTACGGGCGCGAATTCGACGAAAAAGCCGTCGTCGAGGCGCTAAAAACGGCGAACGCGTGGGAATTTACGCAAAATTTAGAGGGCGGAATTCACGCCGTTTTAAGCGAATTCGGCGCTAATCTTTCGGGCGGTCAGCGCCAACGCATCGCGATCGCGCGCGCGCTTTATAAAAACCCGCAAATTTTAATATTCGACGAGGCCACTAGCGCGCTGGATAACGAAAGCGAAAAGCAAATCACGGACGCTATAAACAAGCTTCGCGGCGAAAAGATAATCTTCGTGATCGCTCACCGTCTAAGTACCGTGCGAAATGCCGATAAAATCGCGGTTTTAGAGGACGGAAAAATAGCAGACTACGGAAGCGACGAAGAGCTTTTGGGGCGCTGCGAAATTTACGCCAAGCTTAAAGGCAAATCCTTAGTTTAAGGCTCTTTTTGCTAAAATGCGCCAAATTTCAGCGCTTAAAAGAAGTTAAAGATGTTAAATTACGACGCATTAAAATCCGTTTTTTTTAAATTCGACCCCGAAACCGCTCACAAAATCGCCGAAATCGCGATGCGCGGGGCGAATTTTATATTTCCGGGCGCTTTTAGCCTAGTCGCGCGCAAGTGCGTGATAAACGACGCTAGATTACAGCAAAATTTACTAGGCTCTATCTATAATAACCCCGTAGGCGTCGCGGGAGGGTTCGATAAAAACGCGACGATGATCCCTGCTCTTACGGCGATGGGTTTCGGCTTTTTAGAATTCGGTACTTTCACGCCCAAACCGCAAGAAGGCAACGACAAGCCGCGCCTTTTTCGCCTAATCGAAGAAGAGAGTATCCAAAATGCGATGGGTTTTAATAACGAAGGTTGCGAGCGCGTAAAATCGCGCGTTAGCAAGCTTTATCCAAACGTATTGCCGCTTTGGGCCAATATCGGTAAAAATAAAATCACTCCGAACGAAGCCGCTATTAGCGATTACGAAACTCTCGTGCGAGAATTTTGCGAGCTAACCGACGCTTTCGTTATTAACGTCTCTTCGCCTAATACACCTAACCTTCGCGCGCTGCAAGAAAGCGAGTTTATAAGCGAGCTTTTCGGGCGCATCCGTCCGCTTACCAAACGCCCGATAATATTTAAAATAGCCCCCGATATGAGCGAGCAAAAGGCGGTAGAAATCTGCAAATGCGCGGTAGATAGCGGTGCGGACGGCGTGATAATAAATAATACCAGCGTGGATTATTCGCTATCGCATTCAGCGAATTTGCAAAATTTCGGCGGCCTTAGCGGTAAAATAATCGCTCAAAAATCGCGCGAGCTTTTCGGGACGGTCGCTAGCGAGCTTTACGGTAAAACGACGCTAATTAGCTGCGGCGGCATAGATAGCGCGCAGGAAGCTTACGAACGGATAAAATTAGGCGCTAATTTGGTACAAATTTTCACGGCGTTTATATTTAAAGGGCCTATGATAGCGCGCGCTATAAACGCGGGAATTTTAGAGCTTTTACGGCGCGACGGATATGAAAATATCAAGCAAGCCATCGGTGCGAATTTGAAAGGAAAAGCGTGATAAAATTTAATAAAACAAAACTTAAAAACGGACTTGAAATTTACCATCTACCCGTCAACAAAGGCTCAAACGTAATTAGCGTCGATATTTTTTACAAAGTCGGCTCGCGAAACGAAACCATGGGCAAAAGCGGCATCGCGCACATGCTAGAACACCTCAATTTTAAATCGACTAAAAATTTAAAAGCCGGCGAATTCGACCGTATCGTAAAAAGCTACGGCGGCGTGGATAACGCGAGTACGGGCTTTGATTATACGCATTATTTTATTAAAAGTTCTAGCCCGATTTTAGAGCGCTCGTTAGGTCTTTTTGCCGAGCTGATGGAAAATTTAAGCTTAAAAGGCAGGGAATTTCAGCCCGAACGCGACGTCGTGCACGAAGAGCGCAGATGGCGCACGGATAATAATCCTATCGGATACTTATATTTTCGCCTTTTTAACCACGCCTTTATCTACCACCCTTATCACTGGACGCCAATAGGTTTCATAAAAGATATAGAAAACTGGACGATCGAAGATATCCGCGAATTTCACGCGACATATTATCAGCCGCAAAATGCGATTTTATTAATTAGCGGCGACGTAGACAAGAAAACGGCATTCGAGCTTGCTAAGGCAAAATTCGGACACATTAAAAATAGACGCGAGTTGCCTAAATTTCACTGCGTAGAGCCCGCGCAAGACGGTGCTAAACGCATCACGATCCACAAAGAAAGCCAAACGCAGCTGCTTGCCATCGGCTATAAAATCCCGCCGTTTAATCACGACGATCAAGCCTGGCTGAGCGCCGTTAGCGCGTATCTTAGCAGCGGTAAAAGCTCGGTCTTGCAGCGCGTACTAATCGACGAACTACAACTCGTAAATGAAATTTACGCCTACGATATGCCTAGTATCGACGAAAATTTATTTATCATTCTCGCCGTTTGTAACCCTGGCGTAGAAGCCGAGCGCGCGGAGAATGAAATTTTAAAAATTTTAGACGAGTTAAAGACGAAACCTATCGCGCAAGACGACGTAACGAAGATTAAAAATTTAATCAAAAGCAAATTCGTATACGCGCAAGGAAGCGCTTCAAAAGCGGCGAATTTACTAGGCGATTATCTAGCGCGCGGGAGCATTGAGCCGCTTTATAAGCTTCAAAGCGCAAGCGAAAATTTAAGCGCCGAAATTTTACGAGATACGGCTAAAAAGTATTTTACGCCGCACAATTCTACGACGATCATCCTAAGAAAGGAAAAAAGTGAATAAAAAAACAATAATGGGCGCTATGACGGCGCTGATTACGCCTTTTAAAGACGGTAAATTAGACGAAATCGGTTATGAAAAATTAATCAAAAGACAAATCGCAAACGGCATCGATGCGGTCGTACCCGTAGGCACGACGGGCGAGAGCGCGACGCTAACGCACGACGAGCATAGAATTTGCATCGAAATCGCCGTAAATACCTGCAAAAATACCGGCGTAAAAGTGCTCGCAGGCGCCGGTAGTAACGCCACTCACGAGGCGGTAGGTCTTGCAAAATTCGCGCAAGATCACGGCGCAGACGGCATCCTCTCGGTTGCGCCCTACTACAACAAACCGACGCAAGAAGGCCTATACCGCCACTACAAAGCGATCGCTTCAAGCGTCGAAATCCCGGTGCTACTCTATAACGTCCCGGGCCGCGTGGGCGTAGATATCCAGCCGTGCACGGTTTTTAGACTGTTTAAAGAGTGCGAGAACGTCTACGGTGTAAAAGAAGCCACCGGCAGCATCGAGCGCTGCGTCGATCTGCTCGCGCACGAGCCTGCCTTGTCCGTCATCAGCGGCGAGGATGCGATAAACTACCCTATCCTCTCAAACGGCGGCAAGGGAGTGATCTCGGTCACGGCAAATTTACTCCCCGACGAAATCTCAAATTTGACCCACTTTGCGCTAAAAGGCGAATTTGCGCGCGCAAAAGCCATAAACGACGATCTTTATGCGGTAAATAAAATAATGTTTTGCGAGAGCAACCCTATTCCCGTCAAAGCCGCGATGTATATCGCAGGGCTCATATCAAGCCTCGAGTACCGCCTGCCGCTTTGCGAGCCGAGCACCGAAAATCTCAAAAAAATCGAACAAACCATAAAACAATATAATATAAAAGGATTTTAATGAATTGCGAAAACGAATTTAAAGGCAAAACTCTAGTAATCAGCGGCGGAACGCGCGGCATCGGACGCGCCATCGTGGAGGAATTCGCCGCAAAGGGCGTAAATATCGCCTTTACTTACAACTCAAACGAAGAGCTAGCCAAAACCCAAGCCGCCGAGCTCGAGGCGACATACGGCATAAAAGCCAGAGCCTACGCGCTAAATGTACTTGAGCCCGAGACCTACAAAGATCTATTTTTAGAGATCGACGCCGATTTTGACCGTATAGATTTTTTCGTCTCAAACGCCATCATCTCGGGTCGCCCGGTAGCAGGCGGATATACTAA
>NZ_CAJPMA010000002.1 GCF_905371695.1 uncultured Campylobacter sp.
TGGGACCGTAACAGTTAAAAAGGCGCGCAATTTTTACGTCGACGTCGTATTGCCGCTTATAGCTACTACATAAGGCCTCGGCAGCTCTTTTTCCTTCATCATAGCAAGCCCTAATGCCGATAGGATTTACATTCCCCCAGTAATCCTCTTTTTGCGGATGCTGCCTTGGGTCGCCATATACTTCACTCGTTGAAGCTTGCAACATTTTTGCCCTGTATTTTTTTGCAAGACGCAAGCAATTTGCCGTGCCAAATATACAATTCTCAATAGTCTTTACGGGATCTGCTTGATATTTTACCGGCGAAGCCGGACATGCTAGATTATAAATTTCATCGACGCAATAGTCGATAGGCTCGGTAACATCATGCTCGATAAGAGTAAAATTTGGATATTTTTTTAGATGAGCTATATTGGCTCTAGCTCCAGTACTAAAATTATCAACACACAGTACATTATGACGTTCCTTGACAAACCTCGCACATAAATGCGACCCGATAAAGCCGGCTCCTCCGGTAATCAAAATCGTTTTACTCATACTATTTCTTATACTCATTGTATATTCGTTCCCATGAGGAGGAAATTTTCTCTTTAAATGGCGCCTTTTCGCATCTAGGAATAAAGTCGCCGCGGTTTGGCGCATAGTCTTTAAAATTTCCGCAGTATTTACAAAACTCCTTAAAATGCTCTTGTAAATTTTGTGTTGATACTTCTCTTAGTGTTTTTATTCCTTTATCGCCACCTAAAACCCTATCGATACTGCCGCAAACAGAGCAAGCGTAATAGCCGTTTTTATTTAAGCCTATACCACAATATGAAGCAACCCAGCATGCGCTAGAGTAGTCGGCATCTTTAAAATTTATATCATCAATCGGCGCATCATTAAAAGGCGTAAAGTAATCAACTAAATTTTTAGTTTTAAACGAACCATAATCGATCCTAACGTTTTTAAATAGCTCCGCCTGCTTGCAAAGCTCTTTTGTTTGTTTTGTAAAGCCGTTTGAAACAACCTGAATAATAACATCAGGATAAAAGCTATCCGCATACTCCCTTTGTAAAATTTCGATAATACGCAAAAAATCTTTATGCAAAGTAGGCTCACCGCCCAAAATGTTAATAAGTTTCCATTTTTTACCCAAGGATTTACTCTCCTCAATAAAACATCTTATGTCGTCAATTATCATAGCATCAAATGAAGGTGCGTGCCCGCAGGATCTATTGCACCCTTTGCATTTCAAATTACACTCAAATGTTATATCGATTTCAATCATATCCAAATTTGAAAGAAATCTTTTTTGTCCTTTAACTACGTCTTTTGGCGATAGCGGCGGTTTTTCAAGAATCTCTTTTATGGACTGCTCTTTGAGTTCTCTATTTGCGTCTTTCTTATCATAATCACGCTCGTAGTAGTAGTTGATAAAGTCCATCTGTAGCGGCGATGAACTCATTTGGGCAATAGGGACCATCATGGCGTAGTCATCGCATTTTTCTATCCATTTTCGCTTACTTAGCCTTGCTTCTTTATCCTCGTACATAAAATACGAAAGCGGAATCGAGTCAAAAAGATATTTTTTAAATGTTTTTAGATGTTGCCATACGTTGCCACCGGTTTTTCGCGGCTCCATAAAATTTACCGGATAACGATAATGCGGCTCAAGCCTATATGTTTGATGAACGCGACCGCAAGTCATATCTACGCCCCACATATCATACTTTTTATAAATATCAAAAAGAGCTTCTTTGCCTATTAGCGCATCATCGGTGTCGACGCATACGATGATTGATTCTGGATTGTCGCAATAATAATGAATCGCCAGATACTCGCACTGCATTTTTGTTTGCAAAGTACGACCTTTAATAAAAGTCACCTTATTTTTATATGGTTTGATGATTTGCTCTATAAATATCGAAATACCGGAATTTGAGCAATCATCATAAAAAATAACTCCGAATTCTTGAAATGTTTGGCTAATCAAAGAAAACCACATACGTAAAAATTTATGAATATTCAAGTCCCTAAAACAAGAAAGCACTATCATCTTTTCGCTGCGCTTTGGCATGCACCAGTCATAAAACGAGCCGTTGCAATCAAACTCGCCAAACTGTAAATTTGGGATATAACCCTGCTCTACCCTATCTAAAATATTCATCCAGCTATAAGCATTTGTTTTTCGGTAGTTTTGCGGATGAATGTAATAGCTACGCCTATCTCCGCCCCTTATAGAGCAAAAGCCGCGATCTTTTTGTAGTTTTTCTAGAGACCGATACCAAGTGAGTTGTGGCTTTAAATTTTCATCAATAGTATTTGGTAAAGGCCTAACACTAAAAAGTCGCCTTTTATCAAAAAGCCCCATTCTAACTTCTGGTACAAAACCGCCGTTTTCAAAGCCAAAATAGGCCTTAGATTCTTTGTTATAGATATTAAAACCGACAAATAAGACATTTTTATTTTTTTGAATTTCGCTTATCATGTCGGCCAAAAATGAGTGATTAATATCTAGCCTACCTATAAGAACATCGCTATCCATCTGCAAAACATAATCTCCCTCGCATTTCTCAAAGGCATAAAGCTGCGAGCTTATGGGGATATTTGTCGCGGAATGCGTTTGGCCAGTCTCGACATTAAACCATTCTTTGTTTATCCTAGTTGTTTCATCGGCATCATAAATCACAAATCTATCAATAATACGTTTTTGACACAAATTTTCCACAATATCTATAAGTTTTTTAAAATCGGCATTATCTGTAAATTGCCTAGCAAAATCGCTCTGCTTTGTGTCGATAGAAACCACGACCTCGTAAAAACCGTTTGGATAAGAAAGCTGCCTAACGATGTGTTTGATGTTGGCTTCTATCGTCTGAACATCTTGCGCGCATGTTTTTATGAGTAGAGAAATCCTCTCTTTCAACGGCAACAAACTTTTATAGCCGATAGCGATCGACTGCGGTTCAAAATCATTATTTTCATTTAAAATAATATCCGAAATTTGAATATCGCAAAGATAGAGATTTTCTTTTATTTTTGAAAAAAATAAGTCCTCAAGATGCGGGAGCCTTTTTGCATTATAAATTTCATACTCTAAATTTGAAAATTTATTTATTTGCATATCTTGAAATGCCGTTTTCGACTCTGCAAATATTATACTAGAAAAAACTTCGTTTATAAATTCACGCGCACCTTCTAGTTGGGGCAGGTCAAAATTATTAACCGCGCTTCTTTGCAGTTTTTTTAATTGCGGATTATCCTGCTCATGCAAAAATAGATACATTCTAATGCATGCATTTAAAAATAGATTATCGCTATAATATACGCTAGCGTCCATATCGACTAATTTTAAATTTTCGCCTACTCGAACAAAATTCTCTTTTTTGCAATCCTGAACTATAATCTTTTTTTGCCAGCACTCAGTTAAAAACAAAACAACATCTTTTTGCGTAAATTTATCTACCAAAACGGACGGTTCATATTTATATTTTTGAATAAATACGTTTTTATATTCTATAACCTCTTCAAGATGATAGAATGACTTAAAATCCTCTTTTTCAAAGAAAAAGGTTAGATGCCTATAGGTATTCCATTTATTTTTACCTTTAAAAAACGGCATGATTACTTTATATACGTATGAGCTATCGTGAAATACGACACCCTCAAAGCCTTGTCCGAGATAATGAGCCTCTTTTATTCCCATGTCGTCCAAAATATCTTTAGCTTTTAATTTTCTTGCTTCATCTTGCATAGCCACATCGCTTCCTCGTATAGTTGCTTTCTTGCGTTTAAGTACTTTTCTGTTTGTTTATTATCTGCCGTTTTGTTTCCGCTTAGATTATAGATCGTAAGTAAAATATCCTCGGCAAATTCTATTTTTAAATTTTTATCATTGAGCAAGAGTCGCACAAGTAAAAAATGATCTTCTGCGCTTGAAATTTCAGGATAATCTTGTAGACTATTGGGCGTCATAAAAACATTGCAAGACGGAAGTTCCGCCTCGGCGATACCTTCGCTCATCTGCTTCAAACGATTTAAAAGATATGTCATATCGGCTAGCTTTGGCGTTGCTATATTAACTCGATCAATAATTTTTCCATCAAGTCTAAGATAGTTTCCCGCCACCGCAACATCAAACTCTCTTTCATTAAATATATGCTCTATCTTTGAAAGAACCGTTTGATCTGCATATTCATCATCGGCATCTAGTCGTCCTATAAAAGCTACATTTTCAAAAAGAGTTTTTATATAGCGATTTATATCGTTTCTCGTTTTGGCTGCGTGATAATTTTTCGTACCTACAACTATTACTTTTTCGTTTCTAAGGATATCACTAACACTGTTTTTCCAACCGTCGCCGGAATTATCATCCATTATCAAAATCCAAACATCGCGTTTTACGTCCTTTTGCGCAAGAATCGACTCCAAACAGCGACGTAAAGTATTTTTATTATTGTGGACTGCAACTCCAATCACTATATTTTCCGTTTTTGAATATTTGTGAACAAGATTAAAAATTTTTTTAATATTATCGGACTCTTGATAACTAAAAAGCCTTTTGGCTCTTTGTAAAGCTTGATCAAGCAAGTCTTGAGAGTAGAGCCTGATATATTTTATATGAAAGCTATTTAAACCATCTGTTTTAGTAGTAAAATTTGACGTAACACTATCTTTTGAAACAAAGTGATTAACGAGTGCTATTGGAACAATCTTTATATTTTTATTTGAATACTTTTGCAAAAAACGAATCATCAAGTCCCTATCTGTACAGCTTGCAAGCGTTTCGTCAAAGCCGCCTACGCTTCTTAAAGCACCGAAACGAAAAAACATATTACTGCCCTGAATACCGGGATTACCTTTCAAAAAGCTGTTAATGCTTATATCTTCTACATCAAAGAAACTACACGTATCACAATCACTGCGTTTTATAAAGGCAAAGACGGCATCAGGCATTTTAGGCGATAACGTCACCGCATCATAACAACTATTGATATATTCTTTACACCAGCTATCATCGTCATCTAAAATAGCTACATAATCATCTTCGGTAAAAATTTTTTCATACCATTTAATCCCGGAATTCCAAGCCCCTGTTCCGCTCATATGAGGGGTTCGTGAGTTTTTTATGTAATGAATTTTGTTATTTTTTAGCTCGAAAATTCTCCGCTCTATGTCTTTGCTTGCGGATTCATTTTGATTATCGTCGACGATAAGGATATGATCGGGGCTTTGGTTTTGATTAAAAACAGAATATAATGAGCGTAAAAAAAGTAAATCATTTCTATTTGAAGATGAAGCTATTATCACGCCGATTTTAGGCTTTTTCATTCTTATTTCAGCACTCTTGATAAAAATTATTTTAAGGACATCTTAAATTTTCATAGATTGAAAAAGCCGTATATATAAGAAATATAAGGCTTTTGTGTTTATTAAAAATTTATCTATCTCAAATCTACTATTGCCCTACGCCTCCAAAATCGCTCCGTTGCTAGCGTTCGTTACTAGCTTGCGATACATTCGTAGCCAGCGAAACGGCAGCGGTTTTTCAATCGGTTTAAATTTAGCTCTGCGCGCGGCGATCTCAGCCTCGCTTAGGCGCACGTTGATCGCGTACGTATCAACGTCGATGTCGATGATATCGCCGTCCTCTAACAGTCCGATCATGCCGCCCTCGGCCGCCTCCGGACTCACGTGTCCGATACTTAGCCCTCTTGTAGCGCCGCTAAACCTGCCGTCCGTGATGAGAGCTACGTCCGCGCCCAGGCCTCGCCCCATGATTAGGCTCGTTGGACTTAGCATCTCTTGCATACCCGGGCCTCCGCGCGGCCCTTCGTAGCGGATGACGACCACGTCGCCTTTGCCGACTTTGCCCTTTGAGATGCCCTCTATCGCCTCGTCTTGGCTGTTAAAGCACACGGCCTTGCCGCTAAATTTACGCTCGCCGATGATGCCTGCGGTCTTGATGACGCAGCCCTGCTCGGCTAAATTTCCAAACAAAATCGCCAGTCCGCCCACGTCCGAATAGGCGTTTTCGACCTTGTGGATGACCTCTTCGTCTTTTATGACGCTAGCTCCGACGCGCTCGCCTAGGCTCTCACCCGTGACGGTCGGCGCGCCCAGATCCAGCAGCCCGTTGTCGCGGCGCGAAATTTCATTTATCACGGCGCTTAGGCCGCCCGCGCGGTCGATGTCCTCCATGTGGATATTTGGCAGGCTCGGGCTGATTTTGGCGATGTGAGCGATCTTGCGGCTGATGTCGTTAAGCCCCGCGATCTGTAAATTTACCCCCGCTTCGCGCGCGATAGCCAGGATATGCAGCACGGTGTTGCTGCTGCCGCCCATCGCCATATCGACGACTAGGGCGTTTTGGATCGATTTTTCGTTCACGATGTTGCGGATTTTGTATTTTTCATCGAGCGCTATCTCGCAGATGCGACGTCCAGCCTGCCTGATAAGCTCCTCGCGCTCTGGCGTGAGCGCCGGCACGGTGCCGTTGCCTTTTAGCGCGATACCCATCGCTTCGCACAGCGTATTCATCGAGTTTGCCGTAAACATCCCCGAGCAGCTGCCGCCGCTTGGACAGGCTTTGCACTCGATCTCTTTTAGCTCCTCGGCGCTGATCTCTTTGGTTTCAAATTTCCCCACCGCCTCAAACGCCGTAGACAGGTCGATCGGCTCGCCTTTTTTGGTGTAGCCCTTTTTCATCGGGCCGCCGCTAACAAAAACCGTCGGCACGTTTACGCGAAGCGCGCCCATCACCATGCCGGGCACGATTTTGTCGCAATTTGGCATGCAAACTAGAGCGTCTAGGGCGTGCGCGTTCATCACCGTTTCGATCGAGTTTGCAATGAGCTCGCGGCTAGGCAGGCTATAAAGCATCCCAGCGTGTCCCATCGCGATGCCGTCGTCCACGCCGATGCAGTTAAACTCAAAGGGCACGCAGCCGTTTTTGCGGATCTCGTCTTTTAAAATTTCGGAGTATTTGTTGAGGAAAAAATGCCCCGGGATGATCTCGATGAAGCTATTTGCTACGCCGATAAACGGCTTTTCAAAGTCCTCGTCCTTTAGCCCCGTCGCTCTTAGCAAGCTTCTGTGCGGCGCGCGCGTATAGCCTTTTTTGATGATGTCGCTTCTCATTTTACTAGTCCTTTTTTACTAAAATTTGGGGCGATTGTAGCTAAAATTTACTAAATTTTAAATCTTAAATTTAAGACGAATGCCGTTATAATACCGTTAAAATTTACAAAGGAAAAACATGCTTAAAAGTCCCGTGCTTATCGCCGTAGCGATCATCTTAGCGGTCTGCTGTTCGTTCTCTAATCCCGTAGTTACGAGCATTCTAGTAATGATAGCCCTATGCTTGCTAAAATTTAACATTTTACTCTCCATTTTGGTCTCGGCGCTAATCGCGGGAGTAACGTATAAACACGGATTTGCGGGCTTTGAGAGTAGTTTTAGCGCGGGGCTGGGCTCGCTTTTTAGCGCGCTTAGCGAGACTACCGCAACGCTGATTAAAGGCATGCAAGGCAACCTTGAAACCTCGCTTAGCTACATTTTATTGGGCGCTCTGGCCGCGGCGATAGCTAACACGAATTTAACCGCGATTTTAATTAGCGGCGTGAGTAAAATTTTAAGCAAAACAAGCTCGTATTTCGCGCTTTTCATCGCGGGTATCGCGTGCTTTTCGCAAAATTTAATCCCCGTGCATATCGCGTTTATCCCTATCTTAATACCGCCGCTCTTACCGCTAATGAACCGCCTAAATATCGACCGCCGCGCGGTAGCGTGCGCGCTAACCTTTGGACTTCAAGCGCCCTACGTCGCGTTTAGCGTCGGCTTTGGTTTACTGTTTCATAAAATTTTAAAAAAAGAGCTAGCCAATAACGGCGTAAACGTCGAAATTTCAGATATTTCAAGCGTAATGTGGATCGGCGGCGCTTCGATGCTTGTAGGGCTAATTTTAGCCGTATTTTTCGCTTACAAGCGCCCGCGAAGCTACAAAAATAGCGCCGACGAAGCGCGCGAAGAGGAGCTGGCGCAGCACGCTTCTAAGCTAAAAATGACTAGGCGCGAATGGGCGACGTTAGCGGGTGCGGTCGTAGCTTTCGGCGTGCAGATCGCTACTGAAAGCATGCCGCTGGGTGCGTTTTTGGGACTGATGACGATGGTGGTTTTAGGCGGCATAGAATACGGAAAAATAGACGCTATTATGGATAGCGGGCTTGCGATGATGGCGTTTATCGCCTTTATCATGCTAGTCGCGGCGGGTTTTGGCGAGGTGCTTAGAGAAAGCGGCGGCATCAACGAATTAGTGCGGTTCGCAAGCGCGGTAGCCGGCGGCAAGTTAGGCGGCGCCGCAATCATGCTAGCCATCGGACTTCTCGTAACTATGGGGATCGGCACGAGTTTCGGCACCATTCCTATCATCGCATCGATCTACGTGCCGCTTTGCCTAAATTTAGGCTTCTCTACCGCGGCGATCATCTTGCTCGTCGGTATCGCCGCGGCAGTCGGCGACGCGGGCAGCCCCGCAAGCGATAGCACGCTAGGACCGACCTCGGGGCTTAACGCCGACGGCCAGCACAACCACGTCTACGACACGTGCGTGCCTACTTTTATATTTTTCAACGTACCGCTAATAATCGGCGGGATAATCGGCGCTTTAATACTTTAATAAGCGCCCGCGTTTAGCTAAAATTTCGTAATTTTATCGGTAGGGGCGAGACGATTTTACTTGGGTCGAATCTCACGGCGGGCGAGCTTAAATTCGCGAAATTTTCGCCCGTATCGAGAAATTTTTGTAAAAAATAGTCCCTTTTATAACCGCTCTCAAACAAGATTTCAGCCATCCGCGAGACGTCTGCTTCGTTTAAAATATCCGCGTGCACCGTCGTTCGAACCTCGAATTTAAAATCTCGCGCCAGTAAAAATTCCAGCGTTTGCATAAAATTTTCGTATAAATTCGCCCCCGCTATGCGACGAAATTTCACGCTCGGGGCTTTAAAATCAAGCGCTATATAATCGATTAAATTTTCCTCTATCGCGGCTTTTAACGCGGGCAAATTCGAGCCGTTGGTGTCGACTTTTAAGGCAAAGTTTCGCGCCTTCACCTCGCGCGCTAAGGGCAAAAACGCGGGACTAATCGAGCACTCGCCGCCGCTAAAAACTATGCCGTCTAGTTTCCCCGCGCGCCTATCTAAAAACGATAAAAACTCCGCTTCGCTAACACCCGCGGCTTTGCTTTGCTCGCTAAAATTTCGCTCGCCGCCCCCGCTTTCGCCTAAATTTTCAAGCGCGCCGCTTCTCTCGCCGCCTAGCACGACCTCTACGTTATAACAATACGCGCACCTCATATTACACCCCGCAAACCACGCGATGGCCGCGATTTTATCTGGATAATCAAGAGTCGTAAAGGGAGTTATGGAATAAATAGGGTTTTTCAAATTTAGCTCGTCGGGATTACGTAAATCAATCCGCCGAGCCGCGACCGGCGCGACTAGGCGGAATTTTAGCTATTTGCCGCAGCAGCTTGCGTTTTCGTCGAATTTCACGCGCTCTTTGTGTTCGCCTTGCTTGCCGAGATTAAAACTCTCGACGGGGCGATGATAACCCATTACGCGCGTATAGACGACGCATTTGGTGCGTTTGTCGGCGTTTTTCGCCAAAATTTGTTCGTTACTCATGCTTACTCCTTGTGTTGGGATTGACGCTGCGCGTCGATGATTTCGGCATCGCATTTAGGACAGTATTCGTGCTCGCCGCTGATGTAGCCGTGTTTGGCGCAGACGCTAAAAACGGGCGTTATCGTGATATAAGGCAATTTGTAATTGCTAACGACGCTTTTTACCAGACTTTTGCAGGCCGCAGCCGAGCTGATGCGCTCCTTCATATACAGGTGTAGCACCGTGCCGCCCGTGTAGGAGCTTTGCAGTTCGTCTTGAAGATCGAGCGCCTCGAACGCGTCGTCGGTGAAATTTGCCGGCAGCTGTGTGGAGTTGGTGTAGTAGATATTTTCGCCAAAACCGGCCTGGATGATGTCCGGATAGCGCTTTTTGTCCTCTTTGGCGAAGCGATACGTCGTGCCCTCGGCAGGCGTGGCTTCGAGATTATAGAGGTTGCCGGTGCTCTCTTGAAATTCGCGAATTTTACCGCGCAAAAACTCGATCATCTCGATCGCAAACTCTCGCCCAAAATCGGTCGCGATGTTTTCCTTGTCGTTCGTGAAGTTTCTCAAAAGCTCGTTCATGCCGTTGATGCCGATGGTGCTAAAGTGGTTATTAAAGTGCTTTAGATAGCGCGCGGTGTACGGATACAGGCCGCGTTCGTACATCTCCTGGATAAAGGCGCGCTTTTTTTCGAGCGTGGATTTGGCTAAATTTAGCAGATACTCAAGGCGAGTGTAGAGCCCCTTTTTATCGCCTTTATATAGATAGCCCAGGCGAGCCAAATTTAGCGTCACGACGCCGATACTGCCTGTCATCTCTGCACTACCGAACAGCCCTCCGCCGCGCTTTAGCAGCTCGCGTAAATCTAGCTGCAAGCGGCAGCACATCGAGCGCACGTGGCCCGGCTTATAGGCTTTATCGTTTGCGACGCGGTTGCCGTTTTCATCGACTGTGTACTGAGAGCCGACGAAATTTTGAAAATAGCTCGAGCCCATTTTTGCCGTATTTTCAAAAAGCACCTTCGCCACCTCGCTGTCCCAGTCGAAGTCCTCGGTGATATTTACGGTAGGTATCGGGAAGGTAAAGGGCTGCGAGCACTTGTCGCCCTCAGTCATCACCTCGTAAAACGCCTTATCTATGCGCGCCATCTCGGGCTCGAAGGCGCGGTAGGTCATATCGGTTAGCTTGTTAAAGCCGCGCTCGTTTGCCAAACGCGTCAAATTTGCGTCGCTAACGTCCGTGAAAATATGCCTATCCTCGCGCGTAGGTATCTGATCGCGCAGGTCGGTAGGACACGTGATGTCGATCGTTACGTTAGTAAACGGACTCTGGCCCCAGCGAGCCGGCACGTTTAGGTTAAAAATAAAGCTAGTTATCGCCTTTTTTATCTCGACGTCGCTTAACTGGTCGCGGAAGACGTAAGGCGCAAGATACGTGTCAAAGCTGCTAAACGCCTGCGCGCCCGCCCACTCGCTTTGTAAAATTCCTAAAAAATTTGCCATCTGATAGAGCGCTTCGCGGAAGTGCTTAGGCGCCTTGCTCTCGACCCTGCCGCGCACGCCGTTAAAGCCCTCGTTTAAAAGCGCTCTTAGACTCCAGCCCGCGCAGTAGCCCGTGAGGCAGTCAAGATCGTGGATGTGATAGTCGCCGTTTCTGTGCGCGAGGCCTTCTTCGCGCGAATAAATTTTATCAAGCCAATAATTAGCGATAACTTTGCCGGCGGTATTGTTGATAAGGCCTGCATTCGAGTAGCTGGTATTTGAGTTTGCCGCGATGCGCCAGTCCGTGCCGTTAATATACTCTTCGATCGTTTGAGTCGAGTTTATGTAAGTCGTATCCGTATCAAGCCCTAAAATATGCTCGCGCTGAAGCTTATGCGTGTGGCGGTACAGCATAAAGCTCTTCATCACGCCAAAATGTCCCGCATTAAAAAGCGCCTTTTCGATGTAGTCTTGGATATCTTCGACGCTCAAAACTTCGCTATCAAAAACGTGGCTCATAACGTCTAAAAAGACCTTTTCGTCGTATTCTTTACTCTCGCTTTCAAAGGCCTTTTTTATGGCGTCCGCGATCTTATACGGCAAGTACTCTTGCTTTGAGCCGTCTCGTTTTAGGATTTGCTTCATTTTTTGCCCTGTATTTGAAGTAGAACGTGAAGTATAGGCAAAATTTGCTTAAAAAATTTTGGTTAAAACAAGTCCGAATTCTCGGCTTTAAAATGTCATTTTTACGTTTTAATCCACCCAAAATCCCTGAAATATAGCCATTATAAATAGCACGTTTTTAAAAATTTTAAAAGGCGCGAATTTGATAAGCCTAGCGAATAGATACTTTGCGAAATTTTTGCGAAATTTTTTCTTAAAATGCGGCGTTTGAAATTTCGGGCTATAATCGCTTAAAAATTTTAAGGCGCGAAATGAGAAAAATTTTACTTTTAACCGCGTTTTTGTCCGCGGTGCTCGCAGATAGCGTAGTAATAGAAGAATACGATAACGGCAGGCGCTCGCAAACGTCTGTAAATACGGGCGGCGGCGTAACGATAATTAAAAACGGCGCTAACGGCCCAACGAGCGAACAAGTAAGCGGCTTCGTAGCGGGCGACGGGATGATGAGCGTGACTCAAACGCATAATTTTAAAACCCGTGAAAAATATAAACATAAAAACGGTAAGATTAGTAATAATCACAGCACGACTAGCGGAGTCGTCGTAAAAAGCAAATAGCGGCGCATAATTTGCTTTTTACGGGCTTTGCCGCTTAAAATTAGGCTCTAAATTTCACTACTTTAAGCCTGAAATCGCTACAATACCGCAAAAATTTTAAAGGCGAAATATGCAAGTAACGCTTCTAAATTTTACTCCGCTAAACGTCTGCTCGCATGCGATCCGCACGTGCTGGCAAAGCTTCGAAAAAGGCGATAACGGCGGCGAAAAAGACGTCGAGCTCATCGAGCGCGTCGGTAATAAATTTAAACACGCCAGCACGCTTGAACACCTCTACTACAACTTCTACGTCCAAGGCGTCTCGCGCGCCCTACTGCAAGAGCTAGCCCGCCACCGCATAGCTAGTCTTAGCGTCAAATCCACGCGCTACACGCTAAAAGAGCTGCGAAACGAAGCGCCATTTTTGCAGGGCGATTTTAATAACGCCGCTAGGTATTTGGTACTTACCGGAAACGAGCTAATCGATAACGCCTCGATAAAAGCGCTCGAAAATTTACGCGAAATTTTAGCGACGACTACGTCTAGCCTCGACATTGTCAAATACTGCCTGCCCGAAGCTTATAAAACCGAGCTTACTTGGAGCGTAAACGCGCGCAGCCTGCAAAATTTCCTCTCGCTTCGCAGCTCGAAATCCGCGCTTTGGGAAATCCGCGAGCTAGCGCGTAAAATTTACGACGCCTTACCGAGCGAGCATAAATTTATATTTGAAAAATGCGTAGCTAACGACGAAAAGAGCGAGTAAATATGCAAGCTTATATCGTGCACGGCTACGACGCGAGTCCGCAAAGCCACTGGTTTGCCCAGTTAAAAGAAAAATTCGAAGCAAACGGCGTAAAAACCGAAATTTTATCTCTACCCGCGCCCGCGGCTCCGAAGCTTGACGAATGGTTAGCCGTTTTAAAAGAGCGCGTTATTTTAGGCGAGCAAACCTACCTCGTCGGTCATAGCCTAGGCTGCCCGACGATCCTAAATTTCTTACAAAAATACGGAACGAATGACGGCGTAGCGGGCATTACGCTAGTTAGCGGGCTTGCTAAGCCGCTGCGGGGATTTGAAATTTTAGACGAATTTACGAGCGGCGGATTTGATTTTGCGCTTATTAAATCGCTCGTCCCAAAACGCGCAGTAATAGCCGCAAAGGACGATTACGTCGTGCCGTTTGAGTTTAGCCGCGAGCTTGCGGAGCAGCTAGACGCGAAATTTTACCCCGTGCAAAATGGCGGGCATTTTTTAGACCGCGACGGGTTTACGAGCTTTGATCTAGTTTACCAAGTAACGATAGAGATGATGAAATAGCATAAATTTCAGCGTTTAAAAGCTAACTGATAAAATTGCGCGGTTCATAAATTTCGCGTTCGAGCGGCTAAATCCTATCTTCTACTCTCGAAAATCGTCTGTAAATTCCCTCCTTGCCAAAACGCCTCGGGAAATAGATATTCGCCGCGAAATACCGGCAAAGAGAGCTTTTGATAGGTTAAATTTAGATCCGAAATCCCCTTTAACGAGCGCTCTATTAGCGTGGTGCAGTAAAGGTTGGCTTCGTTTTTAGGCGCTAGGATAAACGGCTTTCCAAGCTCTTTTTCTAGACGCGCTACAAAAATTTTAGCGCCGTTTTCGTCTAAATTTTTAAGCCGTCCGACCGCATAATATTTAGAATTTAGTAAAAAATTTTCCAAACTCGTCTTTACTACGGCGTTTTGCTCGTTTTGCTCTCCCGTAATCGCGTGGATTATGAAAATTTGCGGGCTAATTTGCGCTACGACGCCCGCGTGAGAATAAGGCGAGCCGCTCATAAGCGCGATAGCCTCGCTATCGGCGTCGAGCCCTTTACGAAATAGCAAGTCGCCCGCGCGTAAATTCCGCCTTAAAATTTCCAGCTCCTCGGCGGAGGGCGGTATAATTTTTGAAATAGGCGCGTTTTTCGTATCCGAATTTAGGCTATAAGCCTGAGCGCTAATAGCCAAATAAAGCACGAGGAAAGCGACGCAAACGCGCGAAACGCCGCTAAAATTTTTAGCCCTTATAGCCGTATTTTCCAATCGCCGTTAACTTTTTTTAGCTTCACGCGCTCGCTTCTTTTGCTGCCGTCTTTAAATTTTACTTCGAGCTCCACGTTTGCCGTATCGTCCTTCTCGTTCGCCGAGATCACCTCGATACCGTCCACGCCGCCTAATTTTTCGGCTTTATTTTTGGTTTCGGAGATGGCCGCTTTTAGCTTACCGCTCATCATCTCTTTTAGTCCGTCGTCTTTTGCTTCGCTAAAATCTAAGTAACTAAGCGCCTTATCGCTTTTACCCTCGTAAACCGCGCCGATAAAATCTTTCGAAACATCCTTCGCGCCGTCGCCGCAACCTGCTAAAACCAGCGCCGCAACCGCGGCTAGTAAAAATTTTTTCATATTTTTCCTTTTTGAAAATGTTTCGCGATTGTAGCTTAAAATTTTAAATCTCGCGCGAAAAATATTCGTAGCTAAATTTTACTCCATCCGCCGCTTCGCAGTAAGGATGCGAGAAAATTTCGAGCGCGCCCCGCGACGAAGGCGGATTTAGCGTAACCTCGCGCGCGAAGTTAAAGCCGAGCCAGCAAGGCTCCCAGTTGCCGAAAAGATATTCCCTCGCGCGTGCTAGCTTTGCGTCGTCCTCGCTTAAATTTTCGCCCAGCCGCACCTTCGTAACGTCCGCGGGATCGACCGGTATCCAACCGTAGCCTTTTAGATAAAATTCCGCTCTGCAATGTTGCGCGCCCGAAATTTCAAGCGCGCCGTCCTTATTCTCGCCCATTACGCCCATTTCTGAAGAAAATTTTAGCGCGCGCCCGACGCGGATGCCGTAAATAGCTCGCGCGGCGATTCCAGAAGCGCGGCATAAAGCTACGAAAACGGAATTTATATCCGCGCACTTTCCGCGTAGATCTCCGCTAGCTAATATCGCGCCCGCATCGCCCGTTCCGCACGCGGCTACGGAGTTATCGCGACGCATATTTTTAGCCGTCCAAAGATAGATCGCGCGGGCTTTTTCCAAATCGCCTTTTACGCCGCCCGCGACCTCGTCTGCAATTTGCTTTACCGCGCCGCTTACGGGAATTAACCTTGAAGGCTTTAAAAATTCGGCTATTTGCGGCTCTAATTTCTCGTTTTCGTTAAAATTTACCCTGCTAAAATCGGTATTTCGCTCCGAAATTTCGACGCCGAAATTTAGACTAAATTTCGCCTCGCCTCGCCCGCTAAATTTTGCGTAATAGCAATCGACGGGTTCATTAAAAATTCGCGCTTCGTCGGCGTTAGAATTTACGCCGTACTCGCCGTCTACGCGCTGGTAAGGCGCTTTTAGGGCGACGGGCACCCACAGCCTAGCCTCGCCGCCTAAAATTTTATGGTTAAAATTTAGACTAAATTTTCGAGCGTTATTTGACATCATCTTATCTCCTTAAAGCGTTTTCATATAATCGGCGTTATAGCTGCCGTTTAACTTTTTCTCCATATCCTCGCGCCATTTAGGCGTTAGCGCATCTAGGCGCTTAAATTTTTCAAGCAGCGCACCGTCTCTCTCGCCGCCGTGAAAAAGGCGGTTTAACTCCATCACGCTCATCGCCGTTTCGTCGCGGCGTACGACTTTTATCTCGTCGCCCGCGCGGCACGAGCCGTTTTCAAGCACGCGGTAATACCACCCCGTAAGTCCGCTGCGAGCGATAAACGCGGTCATATCCGAGTTGCTCCACCTCATAGAAAGCTTGTAACAAGGCTTGCGCGGTTGGCTTACTTGAAGCGTGAGCGAGCCGATTTGATGCACATCGCCGATACAAACGCTATTTTCGCTAAGTCCATCGATCGTAAAATTTTCACCCAACGCGCCGTAAGCTAAATTTTTAAGCCCTAAAAACTCCTCCCACGCGGCGTAATTTTGCAGCGAGTTGGCGAATATCGCCTTTTCGCGTCCGCCGTGGTGGATCGTGTCCGCTACCGCATCGCCCGCGAGCCCGAATTCGTCGGCGTAAATTTCGTCCGTGCAAGCTTGTTTAAATATCGCCGTCCTCCACGCCTTTTTTAGCGGCTCCGTCGCCGTAATATCGCCGTAAGTTTGCGGCTGCCCGATTAGTAAAGCTTTTAAAATCGCCATTTTTATCCTTTGTTGAAAGCCTAAATTTTATAGCTAAAATTTTTAAAATTTTATAAAAGCAAATTTTGGGTACAGAAGTCGGCGCGAAGTATTTTGAGATGGATTTGAACGTTTAGGCGAGAATTTTATCCAAAGACTAGACGTATAGTCTGCCGCGGTGGCGAAATTTTTTAGTTCATTCAAAGACTCTCAAAAACGAGCGCTTAAAGGCGCATATTTGCGGCGTGCGTAAGCGCTACGGCTATGGCATCGGTAATATCGAGCGGTTTAATCTCTTTCGTTATGCCTAAAATTTTTTTCACCATAAACGCCACCTGCTCCTTTTCGGCCTTTGCCTTGCCCGTAACGGCCTTTTTTACTTGAAGGGGCGTATACTCGGCGAAATCTCCGTGAAGCTGTAAAATTTTAAGGCTTAAAGCGCCGCGGAACTGCGCAAGTTTAAGCACGGTTTTAGGGTTATATGCGAAAAATATATCTTCGATCGCTACCGCGCCGAATTCGTGATTTTTAAAGATTACGTCCAGCCCCTCGCAAAGCTCGGTTATTTGATATTGCAGGGTGCTAGGTTTAATCTTAATAAGTCCCGCCTCGATCAGAGCGGTTTTTCTAGCGGTTTTTTCAACGATTGCGTAGCCGCAATTTCGGCTACCGGGGTCGATTCCTAAAATTTTCATCAATGCCTTTTTCTAAATTTTTTCACGAGTTTTTCACGCCGTGAATAAGTTATTTTAAAATAGTTTAACAAACAATTTATTAAATTTAAGATACAATCGCTAGCTACTAACAATAAAGGTCGAATTTTGCTCGCAGACGAAATTTTAGAGTTATTAGGCGCCGAAATATCGCCTAACGAATACGAATGCTATATTAAACAGCTTAAATTTAACGAAAAGGCGTCAAGTCCGGATTTAATCGTATTTAGCGTGCCAAACGGACTAATAGCAAAATTTATAAAGACCAAATACGCGGATAAAATCGCCCATCTTTTTGAAGTTAAAACAGGAATTAAACCGCAAGTTAATATAGCCTTACAAAATAAAAACAAAAGCGCCAAACAAAATAAAATCGACGTCAAACAGATAAAAGCCCAAAGCGACACGCTAAGTCAGGCATATACCTTTGAAAATTTCGTCGTGGGCGACTCTAATCAATTTGCCTACCTTACTTGCAAAGCCGTCGCCGAAAGACCCGGAAACGCGTTTAACCCGCTTTTTATCTACGGGGCTAGCGGTCTAGGTAAAACTCACCTACTTCAATCGGTCGGAAATTTCTGCCTAAACCAAGGCAAAATCGTAATTTGCGTAACGAGCGAGCAATTTATTACGGACTTTACATATAACATAAATAACCACTCGATGGAAAAATTTCGCGAGAAATACCGAAACTGCGACGTTTTACTCATCGACGACGTGCAATTTTTAGGCAAGACCGATAAAATTCAGGAAGAATTTTTTCACACATTTAACGAGCTTTACGCTAAAAAAAGTCAGATCGTAATGACCTCCGATAAACCGCCCAAATCGTTAAAAGGGTTTGAAAACCGACTACAATCTAGATTTGAAAACAGCGTAATGGCGGATATTACGCCGCCCGAGCTCGACACTAAAATCGCCATTATAGAAAAAAAATGTGAGTTTAACAATATCTCGCTAAATAAGGACATAATTAATTATATAGCTACTAATCTAGGCGATAATATCCGAGAAATCGAAGGCGCTATCAGTAACATAAACGCTTACGCCACGCTAATGCGACAAGAAATTACGCTAGAATTCGCCAAAAACATTATCAAAGATCAAATCAAAGAAAAGCGCGAAAACATAACGCTGGAAAATATAGTAACCGCGGTAAGCAAAGAACTAAATATAAAGCCTAGCGAGATAAAAAGTAAATCAAGAGTAGCAAGCGTCGTCGAAGCGCGCCGCATCATCATCTATCTAAGCAAAACGCTAACGCAAAATTCTATGCCTCAAATCGCTAGCTACTTCGGAATGAAAGACCATAGCGCAGTTAGCCACAATATGAAAAAAATAAACGAACTAATCGAAAGCGACGAAATTTTCGGTTTAAAAGTAGCCGAGCTAAAAAATAAAATTTTAACAAAAGGATAAAAAAGCAGATGAAATTTGTGAATAAATGTGAGAAACTTAGGAAATCTTTTCACGTTTTAAAGCCTGAAATTTCAAGAAAATTCGAGCTTTTTCACGTTTTAACTACGCCTACTAACGCTACTAAATAAATTTAAAAAATAAAGGAAGAAAAAATGAAAGCGGTAATAAACAAAAACGTCCTAGAAAGCATAGTAACAAATACTAACCCTTACCTAGAAAAACGCGATTTAAGCGCTATAACCTCGCATATTTCCATCTCCGCAAAAGACGGAGCGCTTAGTATAAAAGCTACCGATCACGAAATAGGGCTAGCCTATAAACTAACTAACGTAAAAATTTCCGACGAAGGATATGCTACTGCAAACGGAAAAAAGCTGCTTGATATTATTAAAAGCCTAAAAGAAGAAGAAGTAACGTTAGAAACCGTTAATAACTACCTTTACATAAAGCAAAAAAATTCTAAATATAAGCTTCCTATGTATAAATTCGAAGATTTTCCGCAATTTCCGGAAGTAGAAGGAAAATCTAAATTCGACGTAGATGCCGTGATGCTCGGTCGAAGCTTAAAGAAAATTTTACCTAGTATCGATACGAATAATCCTAAATACGAGCTAAACGGAGCTTTACTAGATATTAGGCATAATTTTATAAACATCGTAGGAACCGATACTAAAAGACTTAGCATATTTAAATTCGAAACCACTACCGAAAAAGAATTTTCGATAATCATCCCTAAAAAAGCGATAAACGAAATTCAAAAGCTCTTTTTCGATAAAATCGAAATTTACTACGACGAAAACACGCTAATCGCTCAAAGCCAAAATTTCGAATTTTTTACCAAGCTAATAAACGGCAAATACCCCGACTACGACCGCGTCGTACCGAAAGAGATTAAAAAACGATTATTGCTTAACCGCGATAAAATGATGGACGCGATTAGGACGATCTCGATGTTAAGCGATCAGATGAAAATCACTTTTGCGCCCGATACGATTTCTTTTGAAAGCATTATAGAAGATAATTCCGAAGCAAAAACTACGATCGAGTATCAAACGGGACTTGAAGAAGAATTTTATATAGGCGTGAAAAACCGCTATTTAATCGATTTTTTAACCAGCATAGAGGACGATAACTTCGAGCTTGGATTTAACGATGCTAATTTAGCCTTCGTAGTTAGTTCAAAAGAACTTAAAACAGTTATCATGCCGATAAATTTGTAAAAGGAAAAATATGTCAGAAAAACAATACGACGCCGGTAATATTAAGGTTTTAAAAGGGCTAGAAGCCGTTCGCAAACGCCCTGGAATGTATATCGGCGACACTAATATCGGCGGTCTTCATCACATGATCTACGAAGTCGTTGATAACTCCATAGATGAAGCGATGGCGGGATATTGTGATACGATCGATATTGAACTTACTCGCGAGGGAAGTTGTATGGTAACCGATAACGGGCGCGGTATCCCCGTAGATATGCATCCAACCGAAAATTTACCGGCGGCTACGGTAGTTTTAACGGTGCTTCACGCGGGCGGAAAATTTGACAAAGACACTTATAAAGTGTCGGGCGGTTTGCACGGCGTAGGCGTTAGCGTCGTTAACGCGTTATCAAAAAAGCTGGTTTTAAATATTAAAAGGGACGGAAATTTATACCGACAAGAATTTTCTTGCGGTATTCCTACGACGGGGTTAGAAGTTGTAAAAACGACTAATAGAACCGGAACTCAGGTAGAATTTTGGCCCGACGATACCATATTTGAAGTAACTAATTTCGACCGTGAGATTTTAGCCAAGCGCTTTCGTGAGTTAGCTTATTTAAATCCTAAGATCACTATAAATTTTAAAGACCAGCGCGACGGATTTAACGAAAGTTATCATTTTGAAGGCGGATTAGAGAGCTTCGTAACCGATATGAATAAGGCTCAATCCGTTAGTAAAGCAGTTTCTTTTAGCGGCGGGGAAGAGGACGTAGTAGTCGATTTTGCATTAATGTATAACGACACTTATAGCGAAAATTTACTAAGCTTCGTAAATAATATTAAAACTCCCGACGGCGGCACGCACGAGGCGGGATTTAGAGCCGGCCTTACCCGCGTAATTACGAATTATATCCAAGCAAACGCCGCAGCACGCGAAAAAGATACGAAAATCACGGGCGACGATATTAGAGAAGGGCTAATAGCGGTAGTTAGCGTAAAAGTTCCCGAGCCTCAATTTGAAGGTCAGACCAAAGGAAAACTCGGATCTAGCTACGTAAAACCGATCGTTCAGAAAATGGTTTTTGACGTGCTTACTAAATATTTTGAAGAAAATCCGATCGAAGCTCGCGCTATAATGGAAAAAGCGCTGATGGCTGCGCGCGGGCGCGAGGCCGCAAAAAGAGCGCGCGATCTAACGCGTAAAAAAGAAGGCCTTAGCGTAGGAACGCTTCCGGGAAAGTTAGCCGATTGCCAAAGCAAGGACGCGACTATTAGCGAGCTTTATTTGGTGGAGGGCGACTCTGCTGGCGGTTCGGCTAAGCAAGGACGCGACCGCGTATTTCAGGCGATTTTACCGCTAAAAGGTAAAATTTTAAACGTCGAAAAATCGCGTTTGGATAAAATTTTAAAATCAGACGAGATAAAAAATATGATAACAGCGCTGGGATGCGGTATAGGCGACGAATTCGACGCTGAAAAGCTTCGCTATCACAAAATTATTATCATGACCGACGCCGACGTAGACGGTAGCCATATTCAGACGCTTCTTCTTACGTTCTTTTTCCGATTTTTAAATAAAGTCGTAGAAAACGGCTATATTTACCTAGCGCAGCCGCCGCTTTACCGTTATAAAAAAGGTAAAAAAGAAATTTATCTAAAAGATGAAAAGGCGCTAAACGAATTTTTAATCCAAACCGGTATCGAAGGGATGGAATTTGAAGGTATCGGCAGTAACGATTTGGTAGATTTCCTTAAAATCGTAGCCGCTTATCGATCGGTGCTTAAAGAGCTTGAAAAACGCTTTAACGTACTTTCGGCGATCCGCTATATGATAGAAAATCCAGATATCATCGGCAAAACCTATCCAGAAATTTTTGAAATTTTAAAGAGCTATTTACAAGCGCAAGGACATAATATCTTAAATTCCTACGTAAACGACGAGGAAGTTAGAATTTACGTGCAAACCGAAAGCGGCCTTGAAGAGTTAATCGTAAACGATAATTTATTCGCAAATCCGCTTTACGAAGAGGCGGTGCATATAAGTAAAAAAATTAAAGAGCGGGATATGGATTTCGGCGAAAAAGACGTACTAGACGTACTAGACGAGATCGAGAAAAACGCCAAAAAAGGCGCTTATATCCAGCGTTATAAAGGTCTTGGCGAGATGAATCCCGAACAGCTTTGGGAGACTACGATGAACCCTGAAAACCGTCGCTTACTCAAAATAAACATAAACGATGCGGCAAGCGCTTCTGATACGTTTAATCTTTTCATGGGCGACGAGGTCGAGCCGCGTAGAAACTATATCCAAGATCACGCCAAAGACGTGAAGCATTTAGATATTTAACCTAGCGCGGCAAGTTTATAAAAAGGAAAAAAATGAGCGAAAATTTAAGATACGGCGAGAGCGAAATAAGAAATTTCGACATGCAAAAAGATCTTGAAATTTGGGAAAATAAACATGAGCGAGATTACACTATCAAAATTACGTTACCGGAATTTTGCTGCCTTTGTCCGCGTTCTGGGTATCCCGATTTTGCGACGATTTATCTTGAATACGTGCCTAATAAATGGGTCGTCGAGTTAAAAGCGATAAAGCTTTATATAAATAGCTTTATGAACCGCCATATAAGCCACGAGGATAGTATAAACGAAATTTACACCGCGCTTTTTGAAAAATTACAACCGAAATTTATGAAAATTAAGGGCGATTTTAACCCGCGCGGGAACGTGCATACGATGATTGAAATTTGCTCGGAAAATTTAACTATGGTTAGTCAAGATAAAGCTCCAACGCAAAATTTTAAGCGCGATGAGGACTTTAAAGAGCGCGAAAATTTCAAAAAAAGCGATCGTTTCGGCTCTAAAAGCGGCGGCTCTCGCGGCGCAAGGGACGCAAAAGGCTCGAAATTTAGCGATTTTAAAGACGAAAAACCGCGCAGATCAAGCGGTAGCAAGGACGGATTTAAAAAACTAAATTTTAGCGGAGATAAAAAGCCTCGCGTAGTTAAAAAAGATAAGCGATGATAAGCCCTCAGCTAATCGAACACATTTTTAAAGCCGCGTCTATCTCGCGCTGGAACGACTATCCTAAGATGACTAATCTAGTCGAGCTAGATAAACAAGCGCATAAATTTATCATCGCTTATTTTATCGCTAAATTCGAGCGCGACGTCGATATGAATTATTTAATAGAAGCCGGAATTTTCGAGTTTTTAAGCCGCGTGGTGGTTACCGACATTCGTCCGGACGTTTTTCATCACATTCAGCGCACGAAAAAAGAGCAGGTAAACGCGTGGGTATTAAATAATTTAGAGGAGTTAATTTCTAGCGTGCAAGGCGGCGAATTTTTATCGCGCCTGCGTAAATTTTTAACTAAAAACGATAAAAAGCACGAAAAAGAGCGACTTATTTTAAAGGCGGCAAGCTACCTATCTACGCGCTGGGAATTTTCGATAGTTTATCAAACGAGCCGTTTTTTAAGTGATATCGACGAGCTAAAACGCAAAGTCGAAGAGGAGATGGAGGATTATTACGAGCTAATCGGCGTACGTAAAATCGCAATGAATCAAAAGCTAGCTAAACTAGTCGATCTAGCAGGACGTTTGCGCTTTCAAAAACGCTGGGCGCAGACGCCGCGTATCCCAGAGACCGCCGTACTAGGACATATGCTAGTGGTGGCGATTTTAAGCTATTTTTATTCGCTAGAAGTTAGCGCTTGCAAAAAGCGCCTTGAAAATAACTTTTTTTGCGCGCTTTTTCACGACCTGCCCGAAAGCCTAACGCGAGATATTATTAGTCCCGTAAAATACGGGGTAAAAGGGTTAAACGAGATAATTAGCGAGTATGAAATGCGTCTAATCGACGAGCAAATTTTGCCGTTCGTGCCCGAAATCGCGCGCGAGGAATTTAGCTACATTTTGGGTATCAGGCAAGAAGACGGGAAATTTATAAAAGACGAGTTTGAAAATCGCACGTTTGAGCGTAAAATTTTACCGCGCGAAGGCACGATGGAAAACGTAAACGAAGACGTTTATAACGCGATAGACGGCAAGGCGCTGAAATATTGCGATAAGCTTGCGGCTTATTTTGAAGCGGGAATTTCGATAAGCTACGGCGTAAAATCAAAAGAATTGATCGACGGATTTACGAATATGTACCGAAATTTTAGCGAAAAACCTAGAATCGACGGAGTGGATTTCTTAAAAATTTGCAATGAATTTAACGAGCATTTCGAGTTAGAAAAACCCCCTCTCAGATGACTGCGGCACACGCGACGAGCAAGTGTTCTGCTGTGTTCCCACCCTGAAACGGTGCTCGCAAGTAGCATTGCACAGGTCTAAGAAGGAGCGAAGCGAATAATATCTAAAAAAGCTTAAATTTTGGCAATACCCATAAAAAAGCTTAAATTTTGTGTAGTAAAATTTTACGCAAAAAAGGGAGATTGATGCAAGGCAGCGAAATTTTAGACGTTTTATCTAGTAAAAGGGTTCTTTGTTTGGAGGACGAACCCGGAATTTTAAATAATATTACCGAAAATTTGGAACTGTTTTTCGGCGAAGTGGTAGGCGTAAAAGACGGCAAAGAGGCGTTAGAACACATTGATGCTTACGGCTACGACGCTTTAGTGTTTGATATCGGCGTACCGCACATAGACGGCTTGGAGCTTGCGAAAATAGTGCGGGAAAAAGACCACAAAATTCCGATAGTAATCCTTTCAAGCCACACCGAACAGGAGTATTTGTGGCGTGCGGTGGAGCTTAAAATCACGAGGTATTTGCCTAAACCCTACGATAAAGAGGCATTCATAAAGGCGCTTGAAGACGTAGCTTTGGAGCTGATAGATTATAAACCGCTAATTACGCTAAATAAAGACGTTAAATACGATTTTACTAAAAAGATAATTTACGTAAAAGACGAGGCCTGTTGCCTTTCAAAAAGCGAATTTAAACTGCTCGATTATTTTTTAAATAACAAAAATCAAGCTATCACCTACGAGCAGCTGTTTGATTATATGTGGGAATACGAACAACCAACCAAAGAGGCGATAAAAGCAATCGTAAAAGAGTTGCGTAAAAAGGTAGGCAAAGACGCGATTAAAAATTTATACGGGATAGGCTATATCTGTGAAATATAGATTCGGTATCGTGCTAGCCGTTTTTGCCGTGCTTTACGCGCTAATAACCGGTATGTTTTTTAAATTTTATCAAGAATTAGCCGTAAAAGACGCGAAAAAAGAGGCCTTTCACATACTAAACACGATGAATGCCGTAAGAGATTACGTCTCCTCCGTTCAGCGTCCGCTTATTAGCGAACTTAAAAAAAGCGGAGCCTTAAACGCCGATTTTTTCGATCCGCGCTTACTTTCGTCATCTTATATAGCGCGAGAAATTTATAACATTCAGCGCGAAAAATATTCTATCGATTACGATTACAAGCTAGTAGCGACCGACCCGCTAAATCCCGCGCATTTAGGCGACGAGTTTGAAAACGAAATTTTAGAGGGATTTAAAGAGGGAAAATACGACGAATACGCAAAAATAGTAAAAAATGCAGGCACTTCCTACGTTTTCGTGGGGCTGCCGGTAAAAACTACCGACGCTACTTGCGTCGTCTGCCATAGTATAAATTCCGCGCCTAAAAAGATGATAGAAAAATACGGTGCCGATATTACGGAATTTCAAAGCAAAGTCGGCGATACGATAGCCATGGTATCGTTTAAAGTTCCCGTAAAAGACGTGCTTTTAAACCACGTAAAAGAATTCTCGATAAGCGCGGCGGCGCTATTTATCGTCTTTGCGGTTTTAGTCTTTTTTATATACAAAATTCATCAAAAAGTAATAAAAATTAAAGAGCAAAACAAACAACTAATGGTCAGTCAGTCGCGCTTAGCCTCGATGGGCGAAATGATAGCTAATATATCGCATCAATGGAAACAGCCGCTTTCTCAAATAGGAACGGCGTTAATAAATTTAGAGCTTTTTAGCGAGCGGGGAAAGCTAGATAGCGGTAGGCTAAAAAATAAGCTAGACGAGATCGGCGAGCAGGTAAAATTTATGTCAGAAACCATAGACGATTTTAAACATTTTTTTAATCCAAATGCGCCTAAGTGCGAATATACCAGCGAGCAAGCTGTAAATAAAGCGTGTAAAATTTTAGCTCCGACTCTACGCGCGAAAGCTATAAATTTAAACGTAAAAATAGAGCAAAATTTTACACGTTTCGGTAATATTAACGAACTTATTCAAGTTTTAATAAATATAATAAATAACGCCAAAGACGCGATTTGCGAGCAAAACTGCGAGCAAAGAGAGATAACAATAACCTCGCTTACGCAAGACGGCGTTCAAATGATCGAGATAGAAAATAGCGGTAAACCGATTAAACAAGACGAAATTTCAAAGATATTCGAGCCTTATTTTACTACGAAATCCTCTGGTAGCGGACTCGGGCTATATATGAGCAAGGTTATAATAGAAAAAAACGGCGGCAGTATAGAAGTTCGTAACTTAACGAATTGCGTAAAATTTACTATTAAATTTTTAAATTTATAAAATATTTATATTTTCTCCCTAGTTTCCCCCTTTTTAGCTGTATGATTATCAACGTGAAATCATATTGATTTTAGAAGTTCAATTTTTCAAAAGGAGGAACACGTGAAAAAGTTGAATAAAGTGTTGCTCGGTTTAGTTGCAGGCGCTAGCGTCCTCACCTCGGTAGCCTGTGCCGAGGGGATGAACCACGGCATGGAACTAAGCAAGGGGGCTCAAAAGGTCATCGCAAATCCTAAGGGAACTTTGCAAAGTAGAGGCATTACGTCCTTGCAGGACTACGTTGTAGAAGAGCAAGAGATATACGAGTGGCTATTTAAAAATCACCCTATTTTTACAAAATACGGCGGTAAAACGGTCGGCAAGCTTGTAGTTCACGACCGCGGTCTTGAATGGCTCGCCGAAGGTCACGGAAACGATTTTTCAAAAGCTAGTAAAAGAGACGGCGGTAACGGATACAGCTCTATGATGTATAGAATTCCCGCAGGATCTTCGCTGCAATTTCCTAATAAATTCATAGGATCCGAAAAGTGCGGCGAGTGCCACCCGGCGCAGTACGAAGTATGGAGCAGATCTCGTCACGCTACGACTATTCGATTTCCAGGCGAGCACCCCGAGGTTAATAACAACTTAACCGAACCCGTGTTTGCGCCTAACACCGCTTCTATCCTTCCGCAAGGTATAACTCCTGACGTCATCTATGCGACCGTAGGTCACCTAAGAACTAAACTAGGCTACGTAGACGCTTGGTTGCTTAGAGGAACTTACTACGTAGAGGGCGGTTTACTTAGAGACGGCACCGGTCAGATCGTAGCCGGCGGTAACCAGTTCCAAAGGACTTGGGCGTTAAATTTAGATGACGAAACCGTTAAAAAAATTAGAAAATTAGTTCCGGAATTTCCGCTTACGCTTGAAGAATACGGCGATAACGGCGGATACGTTCGCGGACTTGCTTCATACGCCGCAAAACACAAAAAATCTATGTTTTTCCAAGCAAACGCTTCATACTGCGAAGTTTGCCACCCGTTTAAATTCGACTTTAAAACTAAGAAAGAATTTTACGCGGCTCTGGGTAACGCAAAAGAGCTTCAAAAACACACGATATCAAAAGGCGTAAGCTGCGAAGAGTGCCACGGAGCGGGCGGACACTTAGACGGAGCTACGAATTTTAGAACTTCAAACTGCGAACGCTGTCACCAAAGATTTAATTTTAGCCCCGATCTTGCTAAAAATCCGGCCAACGTAGGCAAATTAGACAAATCGCTAAGCTCTAAATTTAAATCTATGGGACCTGGATGCGGATCCGAGGGCTCTCAGTCATATTTTACGGCTCACTACGACAAAGGAATGCGCTGCGTAACCTGCCACGACCCTCACGATAACACGGGTCCGGTAGTAGGCGACAGAAGCGTTAAAGGGCTAAATTATAACTCCGAACAAGGCTATTTAAGCGCGTTCTATACGAAACCGAAAATTAAAAAAACGTGCGCCGATTGCCACAAAGAGCAGGCTTATATATTCTCAAAAGCCGATACTCATAAAAACAACACTTGCGCGTCTTGCCACATGCCGTTTATGATGAGCTGCGAGAATTTCTACGCTATTCAGTTCCAAGAAAACGCGGGATTTGATACGCAAAGACGCTCTCATATCTGGAAAATCGACGTAAGTCCGGATAGAAAAACCCTAGTCCCAGGTGCCGCCGCGCAAGGTCCGAGGGATGCGAAGGATTGGCACTTTGAAAGAGATAGTAAAGGCTATAACTTCGTAGATCTTATGTGGGCGTGCGCTAGAACTTCGTGGGCGGATAAAGACATGCAAGACAATAAAGGTTGCCATAGTCCGGTAGTTTCCGAACTTAAAGAGACGTTACACTTCAAAAACCAAAAACAAGTTTACGATGAGGTAATGGGATGGCAAACGCCGGTAAAAGCCGACTTTACGAGCGTAAAAATAGGTATTCAGGGCATCTACGGAATTTTAGAGGTTAAAAAGCTAAATCCTACCGATAAAACTAGAGTTTACGAGCTAATCGAAAAAGCTCAGGATACGATAGATCTTTTGGAAAAAGACGGCTCTTGGGGTATGCACGGCTTTAAATACACTAAACAAAGACTAGACGCCGCCAAAGAGTATATTAAAGAGGCTCAAAGGATATTAAACGCAAGCCTATAACGGCAAAGGAGGCGGCCTTGCGCCGTCTCTTAAATTTTAAAATTTTAGAGGTAAAACATGCGAAAAATGCTCTTTTTAATACCGATTTTAACGGCTAGCTTATCTTATGCGGCAAATATTAACGAAGGCGAAGAACGCGAAGCCTACGCTATCGGCGCTTCTACGGGCGAATATTTGCTAAATCAGATAAACGGACAAGAAAAACTAGGTATAAAAACGGATAAAAATTTAGTTTTAGAGGGTTTTTTGGATGCTTTTAAGGCTCAGTCTAAGCTAAAACGAGACGAGATAGATAAGAGTCTAAGCGATAGAGCCGCTAAACTAAATAAAGCCGTAGATAAACTTAGTAAAGCCGAGCTTGAAAAAAATTTAAAAGACGGCAAAGAATATATGGCTAAAAACGCTAAAAATAAAAGCGTTAAGACTACAAAATCGGGCTTGCAATACGAAATTTTAGCCCTTGGAGACGGAGATACGCCAAAAGACGAGAGCGTAGTCGTAGTAAATTATAAAGCTTATTTAATAGACGGCACCGTTTTTGAAGATACGACTACGTCTAAAACGCCCGCCCACTTATCTATGGTAAATATCATAGACGGACTTGCGGAGGGTTTAAAACTAATGAAAGCGGGTTCAAAATACAAATTTACCATACCTAGCGAGCTAGCTTACGGCGATCAGGGTATGGACGCGGTTCCAGCGGGTGCGGTCGTGATATTTGAAGCCGAGCTTTTAAAAGTGCTAAAACCGGGCGAATTGGCCGGCGCGGCGAAAGAGCTAACCGAAAAAGAGATCGAAAATTTTCACGGGACGCAAAAGTAAATCCTTAATAAAGGGTATGTTATGAAATTTCAAAGAAGAGAATTTTTAAAGTATTTAGCGCTAGGATCTGCGGGCGCCGCGCTAACGGGTTGCGGAGCGAAGCCTACGGGGGAGGATGCTAAAAGGCCGAATTTCGGTATGATCTTTGATCAAAATAAATGCGTGGGCTGTACGGACTGCGAGATAGCCTGTAAAAAGGTAAATTTAGTCCCGCAAGGTCAAGTAAGGCTTTATATCCAAGATAAAACCGACCAAAATTCGCGCCTTGATAGGCGCTTCGTGCGGGTTAGCTGCCAGCAGTGCGTAGAGGCTCCGTGCGTAAACGTCTGCCCGACGAACGCCTGTCATAAAGACGAAAAGACGGGTATAACGACTACTAACGCCGATGATTGTATCGCCTGTAAATACTGCATCGTAGCTTGTCCTTACGACGTGCGTTTTATAAATAACAAAACTCATGCTGCAGAGAGCTGCAACTTCTGCTTGGACACGAATTTAGCTCAAAATAAAGAGCCCGCCTGCGTTGAGGCATGCAGATACGACGCGCTGGTTTTCGGCGATCTAAACGACGAAAATTCGCACATAAGTCAATTATTAAAGATTAAAGACAGCTTGCGTATGCGCCCCGAATGCGGCACTAAACCGAGCTTGCGCTATATACCTGCGGTAAAAATGGGGGTGTGAGATGGACGGCGCGATAAATTTTACCTATACTTTTTCCCACGGCATCGAGTGGCATTGGCCTATCGCGCTTTACCTGCTTTTAGCGGGTATGAGCGGCGGGGCTTTGGTAGTTTCTTTACTTATTAAATTTTATAAAAAGCAAGAGGGTAGCACGCCTTTGTTTAAAGCTGCGTCGCTGCTTTCTTTAATAACTATCTTACTCGGTATGGTTTGCCTAGTCGCCGACCTTGAAAAGCCGCTTTATTTTTGGAAAATTTTGATTAATTATAACTTTAAATCTGTAATGTCCGTGGGCGTCGCCGCGCTTTGCGTTTATATCCCGCTTAGCTTCGTTACCGCGCTTTACGCGTTTGAGCGCGAGCTGTTAGGACTGGGTGCGTTTGCGGGATTGATTAAGTTTGTAATGAAAATTTTAAACGCGTTAAAGCCGATAATTTATCCGCTAACGCTAATCTTTGCGGTAGCGATCTGCGCTTATACGGGCTTTTTAATCTCCGTGCTCGTGCGATTTCCTTTGCTAAATACGGCGGTTTTGCCCGCTTTATTCATAGCTTCGGGACTAAGCGCGGGTATAGCGGGCGCTAGCATTATCGCCGCGCTTTGCTTTAAAGCGGATACTCACGGCGGAGACATTAAAATTTTACACGCCGTAGAATGGCCGGTTTTAGCGATGGAAATTTTACTCATCGGTATGATTTTCGTATCGTTAATTATCGGAAGCGACGCGCAAAAAGCCGCGAGCGTAGCGTTTTATCAAGGATATTACGCTAAAATGTTTTGGCTAGGCGTCGTAGCCGCGGGCTTTGGCGTACCGCTAGCGCTAAATTTCGCGCTAGGCAAATTTGTGGCGCATTCTAAATTCGCCTTTTACGTTAGCGCGTTAGCTAGCATTTTAGGCGTATTTATGCTAAGAATGTTTATCCTTTACGCCGGACAGACTTACGATATATTGCATATTTAAAAACGGGAGCTACATGAAGCCGATAAATTTGTTTTTATCTTACGGATTTATTATCTTCATGTTGCTCGTTTTAGCGGTCGCAGCGGGTTCGGCTACCTTTTTAGAGAGCTTTTACGATACTCAGACCGCTAAAATTTTGGTCTACGACGCCCTTTGGTTCGAGGCGGTTATGCTCTGTCTCGCCGTTTCTCTGACGGGCGTTGTTATAAAAACGAAAATGTACCGAAAATTCGGCGTTTTTACCCTACATCTAGCTTTCATCGTTATTATTTTAGGCGCGTTTTTAACTAGATATTTCGGCGAAGAGGGCGTGTTGCATCTTAGGGAAGGGCAAAGCTCGGACGAGATGGTAAGCGTAAAGCCGTTTTTGCAAATTTCGGCGGCTAACGAACTTTTTGAAATTCCTTTAAATTTAGCTAGCGTCGGCGACAACGACTTTGAAATTTCAAAAACTATAAATTCCAAAAATTTTAGCGTAAAATTCGTATCTTATAAGCCCGCACCCAAAGGCGAACGCGGCAAATTAACTGTAAAAGCGGGCTTTGAAGGCGAGCCGCAAAAAGAGTTAGTCTTGCGCGGCGGAGCGGGTTGGATCAGCGAGCCCGCCGTTTTGGAGCAAAGCGGCGAGCGCGTAGGGATCGCTTGGGGCTCAAAGAAGATAAAGCTGCCGTTTTTTATAGAACTCGTCAAATTTAAACTAGAAAGATACGCGGGCTCGCAAAGCCCCTCCTCTTACGCCAGCGACGTAAAGATACTCGGTAAAGACGGCAAAAACTTACTTGAATACGAAATTTTTATGAATCGTCCGCTTACCTACGGTGGGATAAAATTTTTCCAATCATCATACGATACCGACGAAAAGGGATCGGCGCTCGAAGTAAATCGCGATCCCGGAAAATGGGTAACTTATCTTGGATATTTTATGCTTTGCGTCGGATTTTTAGCAAATTTTTTCTCTCGCGGCAGCCGTTTTGAAAAGTTAAATAATTTCATAAAAAATAGCAAAATTTTACTCGTTTTCGCCTTTTTTACCGCGCTATCTTGCGGCATAAGAGCGGACGAAGAATTTTCCGCTCGCCACGCAAACGGCGCGCTTGCGGAGCTTTTGGTGCAAGATTATATGGGGCGCGTAAAGCCGTTTAGTACCGAGGCTTACGAGGTCGTTAGTAAAATGAGCGGACGGACGTCGCTTTTTGGGCTTAGTCCCGAGCAGATCATACTTGCTATGAATATAAATCCTACGCTTTGGCAGGACATAGATATTATTAAAATAAGCGACGAGCGGATAAAAAAGCTGCTAAATTTGCCCAAAAGCAGGAATTTCGTAAGCTTTTCGTTTATGTTCGACGATGGAGGATTTTATAAACTAAGCAAAGAAGTAGACGCCGCAAACGCGATGCCTCCCTCAAAGCGAGGCGCGCTGGAAAACGAGCTTATAAAATTCGACGAGCGGATAAACGTCGCCTATCTTACGTTTAAAGGGGTATTTTTTAAATTTATACCAGTGCCGGGCGATCCGCAAAATAGATGGCTCTCGCCTAACGACGCCTTTAACGAAGATAGGCTTTCAGACGATATTAAAGCGCTTTTAAACGAGTATTTGACGGGGCTTAACGAGGGCGCAAACGCGAACGAGTGGGATAGGGCGGATAAGGCGCTAAAAGAGCTTAAAAATTTTCAGCGCGCCGCTTCGCCCGCTCTTTTGCCCAGCGAATTTCGCGTAAAAACGGAGGTTATTTACAATAAAATTTCAATCTTTAAAAAGCTGGTCTATTTTTATTTGGCGTTCGGCGCGGCGACGCTTATAGCGGCTTTTATAGTGCTATTTTTGCGCAGAGATTTTAACCCGCTTAAAAAGCTGGCCTTTTTTATATTTATATGCGCCTTTATTTCGCATGCCGTGGGACTTGCCGCGCGCTGGTACATTTCAGGGCACGCGCCTTGGAGCGACGGCTATGAAAGTATGGTTTATATCGGATTTTCAGCCGCGCTCGCGGGCGCGATATTTTTTAGAAAGTCCTTGCTAACGCTTTCGGCGGCTTCGTTACTCGCGGGCGTTTTTATGCTAACGGCGCATATGAGCTTCGTAAATCCTCAAATTACGAATTTAGTTCCGGTTCTAAAATCGTATTGGCTTACGATACACGTCTCGGTTATCACCGCAAGCTACGGGTTTTTGGGGCTTAGCTGCTTACTCGCCGCGCTTGCGCTTTTATTAATGGCGCTTAAAACTAAGCGAAATTTAGATAGATTAAACGAGCAAATTCGCTATTTAGCCGCGATTACGGAAGTTAGTCTAATCGTCGGCCTTTGTTTGCTAACGTTAGGAAATTTTTTCGGAGGCGTTTGGGCGAACGAGAGCTGGGGGCGATACTGGGGCTGGGATAGCAAAGAGACTTGGTCTTTCGTAAGCATTATCGTTTACGTTTGCGTAACGCATATGCGTTTCGTAAAGCGTCTAAATTCGATTTATCTATTTTTAGTCGCTTCGTTCGTATCGTATAGCTCGGTAATAATGACTTATTTCGGGGTAAATTTTTACCTAACGGGCATGCACTCGTATGCTACGGGCGATACGCCTAATATGCCGAAATTTATTTATTTTATAATAGCGGGTGCGGTTATTTTGATCGTAGCGGCTTATAGAGGACGAGAAGTAAAAACTATATAAAGGAGAGAATGTGAAAAAAGAGTTGTTTGCCGTTTTGCTTTGCGCTACGCTGGCACAGGCGGGCTTTATAAAAAAGGGCATGGAGGCTAAGGAGGCGGGCGATCACCGCAAAATGGTAGAAATTTACGATAACGCCTGCAAAGAAGGCAAAGCCTCGGGCTGCTATAACCTAGCCGTGCTTTATTCAGAAGGTACGGGCGGCGTAAAAAAAGAGCCGCAAAAGGCGTTAGAGCTTTACGAAAAGGCTTGTTCGGCGAATTTCGCGCTTGCTTGTAATAATCTAGGCTATATTTACGAAAGCGGCAACGGCGCGGATCAAAATTTTACCAAAGCCGTAAGCTATTACGAAAAATCTTGTAAAGATAACGAAGGCTGCACGTCGCTAGGGCTTTTATGCGCAAACGGCGCGGGAGTCGAGCGCGATACGAAAAAGGCGGCGCAGCTTTATAACAAAGCTTGCGAATACGGCGATATGATGGGATGTAATAATCTTGGTTACTTAAATATGCAAGGCATCGGCATGGCGCAAGATTACGAAAAAGCCAAAAAATTTTACGAGCTGGCTTGCAACGGCGGTATCGGTATCGGCTGCGATAATTTAGGCTTTTTGCACGCATTCGGGCAAGGTACCAAGCAAGACTACGCCCAAGCGGCCAAAAGCTACGAGAAAGCTTGCGGGTTAGGTTATTATGCGGGATGTAATAACCTAGCCATACTTTACGCCGAGGGCAAAGGAGTAAACGCCGACGATAAAAAAGCGCAAGAGCTATTTAAAAAAGCGTGCGACGGCGGCGTAAAGATGGGCTGCGATAACGCTCAGGCGTTAAAAGATAATATAAAATAAGGAGAAAATATGTTTGTGCGTTTAGTTTTCGCATCGGCGGTGCTTTGTAATTTGCTTTTTGCCGCAGAGATGTTTCAAAGCGTAAGACCAGAGCAAGCCACGCTCGTAGGCACGGGCGAAGATAGAGAGTATTGCCCTAACTGCGGTATGAATTTGATCAAATTTTATAAAACCAATCACGTCTACAAAGGCAAGCAGTATAGCTCCATGCACTGCCTTTACGAAGTAACCGAAGGGAAAATGCCTAGCGAAGTAGAGGTCGTAGATACTAAAAATTTAAACCTCGTCGACGCGCTTAAAGCCTATTACGTGGTGGGTAGCTCCGTAAAAGGCACGATGACTAGAAATAGCAAATACGCCTTTGCGAATTTGCAAGACGCGAAGGAATTTCAGGCTAAAAACGGCGGCGAGATAATGGATTTTAAAAAAGCTTACGAAGCCGCGGGTAGAGACTTTGAAGGCGATAAAAAGATGATAAAAGCCAAGCGCGAGGGCGGCGTTTACGAAAAAGGCAAAAATATCTACGAAGCTAAATGTCCTAAAATAGATGCAAAAAATTTTAAGACCGTAGCTCTTTTAAAAGCGAGTTTAAAAAAAACGTGCGGATTAAGCGAGGACGGAGATCTGCAAGCAGTGGCGCTATATCTTTGGGACGCTCCTAAAAACGTAGGCGCGGTAAAAAAGGTAAATTTCGAGCGTATCGAAGTACCGAACGGCGCGCGTTGCCCGATCTGCGGGATGTTCGTTTCCAAAAATCCGCAGTGGGCGGCTATGATAGAAGACGGCGGTCAAAAATTTTACTTTGACGGCGTAAAAGATATGATGAAATACTACTTTAAAAACGGCAAAAAATTCGACAAACTTTTCGTGAGCGATTACTATAAGCTTCGTAAAATTCCCGCGAAAGAGGCGTTTTTCGTCGTGGGCTCGGACGTATTTGGGCCCATGGGCGAGGAGTTCGTGCCTTTTGAAAGCGAGGACGGGGCTTTAAATTTTGCCAAAGACCACGGCGGTAAAAAGCTCTTAAAATTCGACGAGATCGAAGAAAGCATGTTAAAAGAGCTATGAAATTTTTAGCGATTTCGTGTCTAACGCTCGGCGTTATTTGGGGGCTGATAGCTGCGCATTATTTAAATTTCGACCGCGCCGCCAGAGAGCGAAATTTAGAAATTTTCGCTAAAAAAGCGCCGGACGCTAAGCTAGCGCAAAGCTTCGTTTCAGACGAATATAAAGGCTTCGTATATGCTAAATAAAGCCTTTATAGACTATGCCGTAGTCTTGCTTTACAAAGATAGAAGCGACCACGCGTTTAGCTTTATTATCTTTTGCTTTATCGTTTTTATTTTAAGCTCGGTACTGTTTATTTCTTCGTCTATTCAGCACGACCTAATCCTAGCCGTCAAATCAAAACCGGACATCGTCGTAGAGGCTTTGCGAGCGGGCAAGAAAGATCTCATGCACGACGTCTATATCTACGACGTATCGCGCATTAACGGCGTTAGCGACGTACAGGGCGCGGTAGACGGGCTTTATTATTTCGGACAAAAGCGCGTCTGGTTTCGCGTGATCGGCGACGAGGGCTTAGACGAGGGCGAGATGATCGTAGGCGAGGGCGTAAAACGCGCTATGGCGGAGCTTTATTACGAGGACGTATTTAATTTTTTAACCGAAGAGAGACTAATCGCCGTTAAGATAAACAAAACCGCCCCCAAAGACGCGAGCATTATCTCAAATAACGCTATTTACTTGCATCCGGATACCGCGCGGGCGGTGCTTTCGCTAGATAGCGGCGAATACACGAAGCTTTACGTAACGGTGCCTAATCCTAGCGAGATTAGCGAAGTAGCACTAAAAATAGAAAATTTATATCCGAATACGAGAGCCGTTAGCACTGAGGACGGGGCGGCTAGTATAAGGCATCTTTACTACTACAAAGGCGGCGTTTTTATGGTGCTTTACGTCGTAGCGATGGTTTCGTTTTTTATCTTGCTTAAAAACCAAATTTCGCTTGCATACGGCGAAAAGAAAAAAGAGATCGCCGTTTTAAGAGCCGTGGGCTACTCGATAAAAGACGTGATCGCGCTAAAATTTATCCAAAATTTCGTCGTAGCCTTAGGCGCTTTTTTGCTAGGCTCGGCGCTCGCGTACGCTTACGTTTTCGTATTAAACGCGCCGCTTTTACGCGGGATTTTTCTAGGCGGCGAGCTTGAAAATTTTATCGTTTTCACGCCCGTTTTGGATTTTAACGTCTTATTTTTGATGTTTGTATTTAGCGTGATCCCAATTTTAGCGTTCGTTATAATTCCTTCTTGGCGCGTCGCTATTTCAGACATAACTCAGAGCATAAAATGATAAAAATTTCTAATCTTTACAAGACGTTTAACGAGGGCAAGCCTAACGAATTTTGCGCGCTTAAAAACGTAAATTTAAGCATCGGCGCGGGCGAAACGCTAATCTTAAAAGGCGTTAGCGGCAGCGGTAAAAGCACCTTGCTTTCTATCATCGGCGCTCTTAGCAAGCCTAGCAGCGGCGAGGTTTTAGTAGGCGGGCGAAATATCTCGAAATTACCCGACGTCGCGGCATCGAATTTTAGGAACTCTCAAATCGGCTTTATCTTTCAGGCTTTTAACCTACTTGAAGCGTTAAGCGTGAAGCAAAATATTATCGCGCCGCTAACGCTTTTAAATTTAAGCGGCCGCGAGCTTGATGCGCGCGCGCAAAACGCGATGGAGCTTGCTAATATCGCCCATAAAAAAGATCAAATAGCCTCAAAGCTAAGCGGTGGCGAAAAGCAGCGCTGCGCCATAGCAAGAGCGCTCGTAACGGACGCGCCGATCATTCTAGCCGACGAGCCGACGGCGAATTTAGATAGGCAAAATTCTCTTGCTTTTATCGAAATTTTAAGGCGGTTTAAAGAGCTTAAAAAAACGGTCGTCGTAGCTACGCACGACGCGCTTTTCGACGAGCTTAGCTTCGTCGATCGCTACGAAAATATCGCTGGCGGAGAGATAACGTGAGCGTATTTTTATCTGACGAAATTATTGCATTTTTAGCCGCCGAGCTAGTTATTATAGCGCTTATGGGCGTTTCGCAGGTTCACGTCGTTCATATTTTGCGCAAGTGGGACTTTGTCGCCACGACGAATTTGCAGTATCTGCTCGAAAAGAAGAACTATCTCGTAAATACGATCCTAACCTTCGCCGTAGCTTGCAAAATTATACTTTTCGTATTTTTCGCGCTGGCGCTAAACGAGCTAGCGGGCGTAGTGCCGGGCGCTATGTGCTCGGCGGGCGTCGTAGGGTCTAATAGATACGGAAATTTTTTGCTTTTGCTTAAAATTTTGCTAATTTTCGGCTTCGGTTTATGGCTTATTATTAACCGCCTTGATTTAAAGGCTCTAAATTTTCCGTTTTTACGCAGGAAATACGTTATTTTCTCCGCGCTTTTCACGCTTATTTTAGTCGAATTTGCGCTTGAAATTTTATTTTTCTTAAATATTCCTCTTAAAGTACCCGTCTTTTGCTGCTCGGTGGTCTTCAAAGCGCCCAAGCTGCCGTTTGGTTATACGCAAATGATGCTCGCTACGTTTTTTTACGTAGTATTTGCCGCGATAGTAGCTTTGAATTTTATGAAGCAGGCGGCGGCTAGCTTTGCTTTAAATTTGCTGTACTTATTCGTGGCGTATTACGCGATTACTTATTTTTTCGGGCTTTATATATACGAACAGCCTAACCACAAATGCCCTTACTGCATGCTTTTACGCGATTATTATTACGTCGGCTATCTTGTTTGGGGTTCGCTATTTTTGGGCATTTTTTTCGGTATCGCGCCGTTTTTGGTGGAGCTTATTACGAAGCGGCCTTATTTGCATTTACTAAAATTTAGCACGATTTGGCTTGCGATTAACGCTGTAGTATGCAGCTTTTACGTGCTAAAATACTACTCTATCGCCCGAGTTTTATTATGATAAGGCAAATTTTCGCTTTTATCTTGATAGCGGGTGTTTTGGGACTTTTGATAATCTCTGCGGATACTAGCGAGGGCAAGATAGAGGTAGCGCGCGGCAATACCGAAAAAAAGCCGCTTGAAATAGAGCCGGGTAAATACGTTTGCAAAGAAAGCGGCACGATCATAAACGATCTTTTTAACACCGCGCAAGCGGTCATGCCAAACGGCGATACCTATTTTTTTAACGATATAGGAAATGCGTTTATCTGGCTTATGAAACAGCCCAAACGCGACGAAATCGCGCTTTGGGTCTATGCGCAAGATACGGATAGATACGTGCTCGCTAAAACTGCGTGGTATTCGCGCATCGAGATTACGCCTATGGGATACGGGTTCGGCGCATTCGAATTTAGGCTATACGGTAGAAGCGATTATTACTACGATGAGGTTTTGCTGTGCGCCGCGCGCGGGGAGACGCTTATTAATCCGCTAATTAAAATTTTGCTTACGAATAATAAAATTTAGCACTTCTTTACGTGCCGCCTCGCTTACGGGTTTAAAGGTTTAACTGCTATAATTAGCCACTTTTAAAATTTTGGAGCGGGGGATGGGATTTAATATCAAGCTAAAATTTTTATCGGCGTTTCGCGAATTTTTGGTCTATCATCATAAGTCTGTGGAATTTCGCGCAAAGGTCTTTGCTGCGATTATTGGCGCAAAATTCGATCCGGATGACGACGATTTTGATTTATTGCTAGACATTGCGACCGAAATTTACGACGACGATAAGGAGCGTAAAAATTTTTTAGTTCAGGCTACAAAAGAATACGTCGCAAAAGTTAAGAGAAATGACTATTTAACGCTTGACGCACTGCTTTTAAGCATCGATAGAGAGATAAAAATGCACCGCAGATACGCCAAAAAGATCGATTTTTCGCATTTGCGCAGACTTATGAACGGCGACGAAGACGAGACTTTGATGCAACAGCAAGTTTACGAATTTTTGCTAAGCGAGGTTAAAAGCTATCTAGCGCTTGATAAAAATCATTGAAAACAGGCTGATAAAGCCGTAAAATAGGGTAAATTAGAAAGGATGGAAATGTCTGAAATTTATGATTATTTAAAGATAATCCACATTTTTTGCGCGATTATTTTTTTAGGTTACGTCTTTTTCGACGTCGTTATTTTTGCGAGTTTAAAGGGCGTTTTGGGCGATGATTTTGCTCGCGTAAAGCAAGCTATCGGCTCAAAAGCGATAAAAATAATGCCCGTTTGCCTACTAACGCTCATAATGACGGGTGGGATGATGATGAGCGCTTGGGTGGGTAGCAAGGCAGGAGGGTACTTCTCGACGCCGACGCAGCAGGTATTTATGATGAAGGTATTTTTAGCGCTTGCGATATTTTTCGGTGTGATTTATAACCTAACTAACAAGGCATTTGACAAACAGCCGCCGAAATTTATGCGCGAGCATTTTCATAAATTCGTACTTGTTTGCGGATTTTTTATCGTGCTATTCGCAAAAGTAATGTTTATGGTATAAAATTTTAAATC
>NZ_CAJPMA010000003.1 GCF_905371695.1 uncultured Campylobacter sp.
GCCCCTTAAAATTTGCCCCTCTGCACTGCCAAATATACTAATCGCCGTGCGCGCGTGGATATCCTCGTCGTTCGCAAATGCCCGCAAAAGCGCCTCGTCGCGGCTAAAATGCGCGAGCAGTCGCAGCTCGATCTGCGAGTAGTCAAGGCCCACGAAGCTAAAGCCGCTTTTAGCCTCAAAGCAGCCGCGCACGTCCTTAGCTAGGTTGCCGCGAGCGGGGATATTTTGCAGGTTCGGATTTTTAGACGATAGCCTGCCCGTGCTAGTTCCCGTCTGGATAAAATTCGTGTATATCCTGCTATTAGCGTCTTTTTTGGCTAAATTTAGCAGCGGTTCGCAGTAAGTGCTTTGCAGCTTATATAGCTCGCGGTACTCGAGTAGTTTAGGGATGACGGGATGCTCCTCGATGAGCTCTGCTAGCACGGCCTCGTCGGTGCTGTAGCCCGTTTTTGTCTTTTTCTTTACGGGTAGTTTTAGGTGCTCAAACAGCACTTCTCCTAGCTGCTTAACGGAGTTTATATTAAAATTTTCGCCCGTTAGCTCGTAAATTTCGCTTGTTAAAGCCTTAATCTTAACGTCGTTTTTTAGGATCAAATTTTGCATTTTTTCGCGGTTTATCGCGATGCCCTCGCGCTCCATATCAAAAAGCGTGAGTATAAAAGGAAACTCGTGCGTATCGGCAAGCTCGAGCAGCTCGGGATCAAGCAAATTTAAAAAGCTTTTGTAAAACTTCAGCGTTATCCAAGCATCCTCAGCGGCGTATTTTGCGGCGTTTTCAAGTGCTACGGACGCAAAGGTCTCGCCGCGCTTTACCACATCTTCAAATTTGATCGTGTCGTAGTCATAGAGCCACTTGGCTAGCGCGTCCATACCCACGCTTGAACCCGGATCCATGAGCCAGGCTAGTATCATCGTATCTTTAAAATTTACGGGCGGTTCTAGCCCTAAATTTCGCTTTACGACCTTAAAATCATACTTTAAATTTTGTCCGATCACGCAGCCTTTGTAAATTTGCCCTATCGCCCAGGCGGCAAATTTCTCGCTCGTCTGCTTCGGCACGCCCAGATACTCGTGCGACACGGGCACGTAGTAGGCCTCTTCGTCGTTAAAGCAAAAGCTAAAGCCGACCAAGCGGGCGTTTTGCGTATCGACGTCCGTAGTCTCGGTGTCAAAGGCCACGAGCGTGTCCACGTCTATATTTGCCAGCAGTCGCTCAATCTCGCTCTCGTCCGTTAAGAGCCGCGCATTAAAGCCGAGCTTAAATTCCGCGTTTTCGCCCGCGTCTTGGCTATTTTGCAGCGCTTTTAAAAGGCGGTTTAGATCGTATTCGCGCAGAGTATCGGCGACTTTTACGAGCGGATTTTGCTCGGGAAATTCCGCCCTTTTTAGATCGAGCACGTCAGGCACGTCGTCAAAGAGCGAGGTTAGGCGCTTGCTCAAAAACGCGCTTTCTCGCCCCTCGGCCAGCATGCCGCGGATACGTTCGTTTCGCACTAGCGGCAGGTTTTCGTAGATGCTTTCTAGATTGCCGAATTCGTTTAGCAGCTTTTTTGCGCCGACCGCGCCGATGCCTTTGACGCCCGGTATATTATCCGAGCTATCGCCCGCGATCGCGAGAAAATCGCGAATTTGAGCAGGTAAAACGCCGTATTTTTCGACGCAGCTAGCGCTGTCGTGGTCGATCTTGCTTTGCGGGCTGTAGATGCTTACCTTGCCGTCCTCGATGAGCTGATAGAGGTCCTTGTCATGCGTCACGATACGTACAAATATATCCCTCTGTTTACACTCCTTTACGACGCTAGCGATGATGTCGTCGGCCTCGTAGCCTTCGCGGCTAACCGCGGCTAGACCCATTTTTTCTATCATCTCGATACACACGGGCAGCTGCTCTTTTAGTGCGGCGGGCGGCTCGGAGCGGTTGGCTTTGTATTCGCCCAGGATCTCGTGGCGCAGCGTTTTGCCCTTGCTATCTAGCGCAAAGATGATGTAGTCGCTGGCAAACTCCTGGCGCAAATTCATAATAAAGCTAGCAAAGCCGCTCACCATGCCGCTTGGCTTGCCCTCGCGGTTTTTTAGCCCGCTCATCGCGTAGTAAAGTCTGAAAAAAAATCCGAAAGTGTCGATGATCGTTAGCGTTTTTTGGCTCATTATTTATCCTTTAAATTTAAGCCGCAGTTTTAGAAAATTTACGCCGCGCGAGAGGTATATAGCAGCCCGCGTAGAGTGCAAATTTGGGCCAAATTTAGCCCAAATTTTGTTTTAGAGACGCGACGGCATCGGCTAAAATTTGCGGATCAAATCCCGCTTGCTCGCATAAATTTAGCCCAAGCTGCACGCTTTGCTCGCTTAATCTTTGTTTTTGATTAATCATCGCGCGAACGATAAATAACGCCCACGCGCTTTGTTTATATTCTTCGGGCGCGTTTTGCGGGTCGTTTGAAGCGCGTATACTCTCCACCAAACTCGGCTCGAATCCCCAAAATTCGAAAATTTCGGCCGATACCAAAACGTTCGTGGTGCCGAAATTCGTCATCTCCACCTGCGCTTCGTTAAAGCTTAATTCGATATCGTTTTTGAAAAACATCACGTCGTTTCGACGCACGACCTCGTCGGCTAGCAAAATTTTACCCGTGTGTTGCAGCAACGCGCATAAAAATAGATCGTCGGCTTTAGGAGGCGAGACTTTTCTAAACCACGCGCGCACGAGAGCGGCCTGCTCGTTTGAGATATTTACGAACTCTTCGGGCTTAATGCCGTAAGGATCGATATTTACCTTAAATAGTCCAAGTACCGCCGAGCCCATTACGATCGATTTCGTCATCGCTTTTCCGAAAAGCGCGACGCCCTGCGAGACCGCCTTAATCTGGCGGTTAAAGCCGTAAAGGGGCGAATTCGCCGCCTTTAAAATCGCCGCCGTCATCATCGGATCGCTCTCGATCGCCTTTGCTAAATCGCCTACGCCGTATTCGTCGCTCGCGCAAATGTCTAAAATTTTCTGACAATTTTTCGGTAACGGCGGTAAATTTTTAATGCGTCCCTTTATATCCTCGATCATCTTCTATCCTTTCTAAAATTTCAAAAATATCGATTTTAGCAAAATTTAGATTTATTTTGGCTTTTTCGTTTTCGCAGCTTCGTTCGCTCTACTATTTTTGTTCGTGCAATCGTCTTTTTACGATTTTTACGTCAAATTTGCCGCAACAAGTAAACGGATTCTTCTAAATTCGCCTACAAAACCTAAAATTTCCACGCGAAACGGCGCTAAATTTTCACCTTCTCCCACGGCTCGATTCCGCCTTTGACCTCTTTAAAAATGCTCGCGATTTCTATATTTTTTACGCTTAAATTTCGCTCGTAAGCCTTGATGTCACGTGATTTTAACTTCTCTTGTAAAAAGGCGAATTCATACTCGATCTGCCCGTGAGTGACGGCTATCTTGGCTAAATTTCGCTCGTCAAATTCACCCACTTTTGCCGCGTCAAATTTATACCCGCGAGCACAGGCCTGCACATAAACTTCCGCTAGATACGCATTTATCGCCTCACACGCGTTTTCATGCGCGTAAAAACGGTCAAGCTGCGGGTGATTTTTGTAGCCTTTAGTTAGCCCCGCCAGCACGTTTTTCGCTAGCAGTGCCTCGCGCCAAAGTGCGACTAGCCCCTTTGCGTCGAGATATTTAAAGCTTATCGTCCAAAGCCTCATTTTTGCCTTTCGTTAAATTTACAGCCGTTTTTGCGGGCTAAATTTGGCGCGGCTAAGCCCGCAAATCATCAAATTTATACTGAAAATTTGATCCGTTGCAAACTTCTCAAAATTTTTATTTTTTCTTTGCCTTTTTTGCCGCGTTTTTCATATTTTCCAGCTCCTCGGCTAAAAATTTACCCGTATAGCTACCCGTTTTTGCGTGATTTTTAGCGATCTCTTTTACACTGCCCTCGGCGATGATTTTACCGCCTTTTGCGCCGCCTTCAGGCCCCATATCGACGATGTAGTCGCAGTTTTTGATGACGTCCATGTTGTGCTCGATGACAAAGACCGAGTTGCCAAGATCTACGAGATGGTGCAACACGCGCACGAGCCTATCGACGTCGGCGAAATGCAGCCCCGTAGTCGGCTCGTCAAGGATATAGAGCGTATTTCCAGTATCCGAACGACTGAGCTCCTTTGCCAGTTTTACGCGCTGCGCCTCGCCGCCGCTTAGCGTCACGGCGTTTTGTCCCAGCGTGATGTAGCCTAGGCCGACGTCTTGCAGCGTCGTTAGTTTGCTAGCGATTTTGGGCACGGATTTAAAAAACTCCACCGCCTCGTCGATGCTCATATTTAGCACGTCGGCGATACTTTTGCCTTTGTAGAGGATTTCTAGCGTCTGCGCGTTGTAACGAGTGCCGCCGCATGAGTCGCAAACGACGTTTACGTCGGGCAAAAAGTGCATCTCGATCGTTATCTCGCCCTCGCCTTGGCACTTTTCGCAGCGTCCGCCCTTGACGTTGAAGCTAAACCTGCCGATCTTGTATCCGCGCAGTTTGGCTTCTTTGGTCTGCGCAAAAAGCCCTCTGATCTCGTCCATCACGCCCGTGTAGGTGGCCGGATTTGAGCGCGGAGTGCGGCCGATAGGGCTTTGATCGAGGTAGATCACTTTGTCTAGATTTTCTAGTCCGCTCAAATTTACTCCCGCGACCTTTTTTACCTTTTTGGCGCGGTTTAGCTGCTCCTGGGCTTCAGGCAGCAGGGTTTGCAGAACGAGCGAGCTTTTACCCGAACCAGAAACCCCCGTGATACCGACTAAATTTCGCAGCGGAAAGCGCGCGCTTAAATTTGATATGTTGTTGATATTTACGTTTGAGATTTCAAGCCAAGTGTCGATTTTTCGGTCTTTTCGGTAGTCGATTTCCTTTTCGCCGTTTATGTAAAGCGCGGTTTGCGTACTTGAGTCAAGCAGGCTTTTCACGTCGCCGGCAAAAACTATCTGCCCGCCGAATTTCCCCGCTCCAGGCCCGATATCCACGATGTAGTCGGCCTCCTCGATCGTCTTTTTATCATGCTCGACTACGATCACGGAGTTGCCTTTGGCTTGCAAATTTCGCAGGGTTTTGATGAGCTTTAGCGTATCGCGCTCGTGCAGACCGATGCTAGGCTCGTCTAGCACGTACATCACGCCGCTAAGACCCGATCCGATCTGGCTAGCGATCCTGATACGCTGCGCTTCGCCGCCGCTAATCGTACGCGCGTCGCGTCCGAGCGAGAGATACCCCAGCCCCACGTCGTAGAGGAAAAACAGCCTCTCGTTTATCTCCTTAAATATCGGCTTTGCTATCGTTTTATCGTATTCGCTAAGGTAGCTAAAATTTGACTCGTCCGAAAAAAACGCGGTGCAGTTTTCGATACTCATGTCTAAAATTTCGCCGATACCGCGGCCTGCGACCTTGACGGCTAGGCTTTGAGGCTTTAGCCTGTGTCCGCCGCAGTCGTCGCAGATCTTCTCGCTCATGTATTCGTCGAAGTCCTTGTAGTCTTTTAGAAGCCCGTGAGTGATTTTTAGCGCGCCTTCAAATTTGCGCAGTAGCTTGTTTCGCTTCCAGAAAAACTCGACCTCTTTTACGTTTCCGTAGAGCACGAGGCGCTTTTCATCCTCGCTAAGCTCGCAGTAGGGGCGCTTTACGTCGATGCCGTTTTGCTCGCAAAAAGCTAGCAAAAATTTATAATAATAGCTCATATTGTAGCCGTAAAGCAGCTTTATCGCGCCGCCTTCGATGCTTTTTTCTTCGTCGATCACTTTGGTTAGATCTAGGCTATATCTGATGCCAAGACCATCACACCTCTCGCACGCGCCTTTTGGGGAGTTGAAGCTAAAGCTAAGCGGCTCGAGCGGCGTAAATGAAATTTTACAATCAAAACACGCCGAGTGCTCGCTGTAATGTATAAAGCTCTCTTTTAGCCCGAGCTCTTCGGCGTTTGCGATCTCGATCTCGACCTCGCCGTAGCTTTCATTTAGCGCTTTTTCTACGTCCTGGGCTAGGCGCTGCGCGTTATCCGCGTCTATCACGATGCGGTCTACGATGAGCTTTATCGTGTGTTTTTTGGTTTTAGCTAGCTCGATCTCCTCGTCTAAGCGCACCTGCACGCCGTCTATCTGAGCGCGCACGTAGCCTTTACCGCGTAAATTTTCGATCAAATCCGCCCACGTGCCCTTTTTTTCGCGCACGAGCGGAGCGTAGATGACGACTTTGGCGCCCTCGGGGAGCTTTTGGATCTCGTTTATGATGTCGCTAGCCGACATTTTAGAGATCGGTTTGCCGCACTTGTGGCAGTGCTGGATGCCGATGCGAGCGTATAGCAGGCGCAGATAGTCGTAAATTTCCGTTATCGTGCCCACGGTCGAGCGCGGGTTTTTGGACGTGGTTTTTTGATCTATCGCGATAGCGGGCGTGAGGCCTTCGATCTTATCGATGTCGGGCTTACCCACGCGGTCTAAAAACTGCCTAGCGTAGCTGCTGAGGCTCTCCATATACCTGCGCTGTCCCTCGGCATAAAGCGTGTCAAAGGCTAGCGTGCTCTTGCCGCTGCCGCTAAGTCCGGTGAAAACTACGAGCTTGTTTTTCGGAATTTCAAGATTTAAATTTTTTAGGTTGTGCTCGCGCGCGCCCGTGATTTTTATTGTGTCGTTCATTTTTTGCCTTTAAAATTTTGAACTTTCGATGATAACCAAAAGCTAGTAAAATTTTTATAAATTCGGATTTAAATTTTATATCATTTTCAGCTTTTTTTGATATTCTATGCAAAAATTTTAAGCAAAGGATCAAAAAAAATGTCAGTAAAAATCACGGACATCTGCATCAGCTGCGGCTCTTGCATCGACGAATGCCCCGTAAACGCGATCGTAGACGATAGCGATAACCCAACCGGCGCGGACGCTTATTACGTATACGCCGACAAATGCGTAGAGTGCGTCGGACACAACGACGAGCCGGCATGCGCATCGGCCTGTCCTACCGACGGATGTATCGTGTGGGACGAGGTTATGGGTTCGCAACCTTCTCGCAGCGAAATCGGTAGCGACCTACGCACGGGTTCTACGCCGGTAATCGGCTAAATTTTAGGCTCTTACGGGCCTAAAATTTGCTTTTTAATTTTTTTTTCACTATAATTGCCCGCTTTAAAAAAACAACAATCAAGGAAATTTCGATGCAAAGAACACTTTCTATCATCAAGCCAGACGCCGTCAAAAAAAACGTAGTCGGTAAAATTATCGATAGATTCGAAAGCAACGGTCTTCGCATAGCCGCCGCTAAAAAAATCAAACTAAGCAAATGCGATGCAAAAGCGTTTTACGCAGTCCATAAAGACAGACCTTTTTTTAACGATTTAGTCGATTTTATGGTAAGCGGGCCGGTAGTCGTTATGGTGCTTGAAGGCGAAAACGCCGTAGCCAAAAACCGCGAACTAATGGGCGCTACAAATCCGAAAGAAGCGGCAAAGGGAACGATAAGAGCCGACTTTGCCGACAGCATAGACGCTAACGCCGTTCACGGAAGCGATAGTTTAGAAAACGCCGCAGTAGAAATTGCATTTTTCTTTGCGTCAAGAGAAATTTGCTAAATTTAAAGGTAAATTTTGAAAATTCCGTTCGCTAAGATTTCTAGCCAAAATTTGGACTTTAAGTTAGAAAAAGACGGGTTAAAATTTAACGGAATTTTAAAAAAGATCAATCTTAAAACAATCGAATGTTTTGGTAAAATTTCCGGCTCTACGCCTCATATTTGCGATAGGTGCGGAGCGGAAATCAAACTAGAAATCGATCAAAACGTAGATTTAATTTTAAGCGACGGGGTTTATAAAGACCCGCAGAACGAATTGATCGACGCAATGGAATTTTTCGATGCGCAGATTGATTTAGACGAAGTTTTTGAAAGCGAAACGCAAGCTTTTAAAAGCGACTATTTTTATTGCGAAAATTGCAAAAATTTATAAATTTTTAAAAGGAGAATAACATGGCAGTACCAAAGCGAAGAGTAAGCCACGCTCGCGCGGCAAAGAGAAGAACGCACTATAAAGTGACGCTTCCGATCCCCGTAAAAGACAAAGACGGCTCATGGAAGATGCCTCACCGTATCAATAAAACGACGGGCGAATATTAAAAAATGGTTCGCATTGCTATCGACGCTATGGGCGGAGATTTCGGTCCGAGTCCTATCGTAGAAGGCGTAGTAGAAGCGTTAAAAAGCTTTGAATTTACGGCCGTATTAGTCGGCGATAGCAATGCTGTAAGACCGCTTATCCCACAAAATTTTTTAAATCGCGTAAGCTTCGTTGAAGCCGGCGAAGTCGTTTCTATGAGCGACGGGGCGACCGACGCGCTTAAACGCAAAGAAAGCAGCATTTTTAAGGCTATCGAACTTTTAAAAAATAAAGAGGTCGACGCCGTCGTATCCGCCGGCCATAGCGGAGCGACTATGAGTCTAGCTACTTTGCGCGTCGGACGATTAAAAAACGTTGCGCGCCCCGCAATCGCCACACTAATGCCTAATCATAAAGAAAGTACGACGCTAGTTCTTGACGTGGGTGCAAACGTCGATTGCAAGAGCGAGCATTTGTTTCAATTTGCGGTAATGGGCGAAGCCTACGCAAAAGAAATTTTAAACCGAAAAGCGCCGCGCGTCGGGCTTCTATCAAACGGCGAAGAAAAATGCAAGGGCAACGAAGTAACCAAAGAGACGTTTGAGCTAGTTAGCAGGCTTGATAGTTTCGTCGGTAACGTCGAAGGAAATCAGGTTTTCGACGGTAGCGTTGACGTGGTCGTTTGCGACGGATTTATAGGGAATATTTTACTAAAAACCAGTGAAGGCGTCGCCGACGCGATAAGTAAGATAATCAAAAAGCAAGTTAAAAAATCTCCGTTGGCCATTGCCGGCTCCGTACTTATGAAAAAAGTATTTAAAACGCTCAAAAAGCAGGTAAGCTACGATGAATACGGCGGCGCGCCGTTACTAGGCGTAAACGGTTGCGTTATCATAAGCCACGGAAAAAGCAACGCGAAAGCTATGAAGAACGCTATACTTCAAGCCATCAATTTCGCAGACTCAAATATAAATAAAGTCATCGAAGAAGAACTCTCTCACTTTGCAAGGTAGAAAGTGCCAAAAGCATCGTTAATCTCAATCGCCGCATACGCTCCGAGTAAAATTTTAACTAACACCGATCTTGAAAAAATGGTCGAGACCAGCGACGAGTGGATCATAAAACGCACCGGCATAAAAGAGCGTAGAATAGCGCAAAACGAAATAACGAGCGACCTTGGCGCAAAAGCGGGCGAGCTAGCTATCGCGCGCTCAGGTCTTAAAAAATCAGATATCGACGCCGTTATTTGCGCGACTATTTCCCCGGATCACCTTTGCATGCCGTCGACAGCATGCAAAATTTCGGCGAATTTGGAGCTAAATTTCGGTATTACAGCTTTTGATATAAGCGCGGCCTGCACGGGATTTATCTACCTGTTGCAGCTTGCAAAAGCGTTAGTCGAAAGCGGCGCAAAAAGAAACGTTTTAATTATAGGCGCGGAAAAACTTAGCTCGGTAGTCGATTTTACCGACAGAAGCACATGCGTACTGTTCGGCGACGGCGCGGGTGCGGCGGTAATAAGCGCAAGCGATGAAAACGAAATTTTAGACATTCATACTGCAAGCGATGGGACGCAAAGCGAGCTTTTAATAACTCCTGGCTGCGGTAGCGCGTATCCAGCTAGCCCCGAAACGCTAGAAAAAAAACTGAATTTTCTAAAAATGGCCGGCAACGAAGTTTTTAAAATAGCGGTACAAACCCTTACGAAAAGCGTAATAGAAATTTTAGAAAAAAACCGCTTAAATAGCGATGACATCGACTTTTTTATCCCTCATCAAGCAAATATCCGTATCATCGAAGCCGTCAAGCAGCGTTTAAATTTTAAAGACGAACAATGCGTGCTGACCGTTCAAAAATACGGCAACACGAGCTCAGCATCAATCCCGATGGCGATAAACGACGCTTACGAAGCCGGTCGCATAAAAACCGGCTCGGTACTACTTCTTGATGCATTCGGCGGTGGATTTACGTGGGGTTCGGCGCTACTAAAATTCGGCGGTAAAAATTTTACCGAAATATAAAGCATAAAATTTTAAAATCAGCTCTTGCAAGTACCAAATAAACCAAATTTCCTAAATAAAATTTTTCCGCACACGCCCCTTTAAAATTTTTACCTCATTTATCGTATATTTATTTTAGATAGATATAATTTTGCTACTAATAAATTTTATTATTAAGGAGAAAAAATGTTAGTAACAAAAAAAGCGCCTGACTTTACGGCTGCAGCGGTTTTAGGAAGCAATCAAATCGTAAACGATTTCAACCTATATAAAAATATCGGCGAGAAAGGCGCGGTAGTATTTTTCTACCCTATGGACTTTACATTCGTTTGCCCTAGCGAGATCATCGCGTTTGATAAAAGATACGACGAATTTAAAGCTCGCGGTATAGAAGTTATCGGCGTTTCTTGCGACAACCAATTCTCTCACTTCGCGTGGAAAGAAACTCCGGTAAACAAAGGCGGCATCGGCCAAGTTCGCTTCCCGCTAGTAGCCGATATGACGAAGTCTATCGCTCGCGGTTTTGACGTACTTTTAGAGGATGCGGGCGTCGCTCTTCGCGGCTCATTCCTGCTAGACAAAGACGGCACAGTTCGCCACGCGGTTATCAACGACCTTCCGCTTGGCAGAAACATCGACGAGATGATAAGAATGGTCGATACGATGCTATTTACCAACGAGCACGGAGAGGTTTGCCCTGCCGGTTGGAACAAAGGCGATAAAGGCATGAAAGCCGATACCGCAGGCGTCGCAGACTATCTATCTCACAACGCAGACAAGCTATAAAATTTCGGCGGGGCAACCCGCCCCTTTTAACGTTTTATATACAAAATTCTTAAAAAATTTCTTAATTACTCCTAACTATGCTATAATCCCCTAAAAATTTTAAAATTTTCGGAGAAATTGATGGATTTTACGGGACGATACAATCTCATAGTTACCTACGACGACAATATTGCAAAACTTAAGAAAGACTTTATCGACGAATGCGTAAAATTTTACGGAGATACGGCGGAAAATGCGGACAACGAGCAAGCAAAAAGCGTCTTCGCAAATATTTTCGAATCGCTTCTACTTCGCGAGCCGGATGCAAAAGCGCTTTACGACAAATTTGAAAGTTTGCTAAAAGAGAAAAAAGATAGAGAAAATTTGTTAAATTCCGTCCTTTTAAGCCTTATTTTTAAATTTAACGCTATGGAAAATTCCCAATATACAAGCTATTTTATAAACGCGCTAGATCGTATAAAAGGTATATTAACTACAAAATTAGAAGACGACGAAAAAACGGAAGAAGCGCCGCATCTATCGGCAAATTCGCTATTTTTTGAAAACCCTATCGATACGTTTAAACGCATAAAATACGCTAAAAAAGACGTAGAATTCCTAAACCTTTACGACGGCGTAAACATTAGAAGCGGAGCTAAAATTTTAGCGATCGACGACGAACAAATTACTTTCGGCATGGATGTAATGCAAATTTTAGCGATGAAGCAAGAAGGGCATGGATTTATAGTACCGAACGACTATTTTACCAAGCACATAAAAGGCGATATTATCGATTTTAGTATCGCCGAGAAATACGTAACCCTAACGAATTTTTCGCGAATTTCAAACCTAAACGCAAATTTGCGAACCACGCAGCGCGTCTACCCAAATAGATTTATGCGCGTGCATCTTTCAAACGGACAAGCAAGCGTAGACGGAAACCTTTACGACATTTCAGACGGCGGTTTGAGCGTACTAGTTACGGAGTTTGCTTCGTTTAAACAAGGCGATGAGATAGACGCTAATTTCGAGCTTTTAGTACCGCAGACGGAGGCGACTCAGCCTACGAAGCTTAAAGCTAAGCTTATTACCGAGCTCGCATATAAAGGTCATATTCGCTACTGCTTACAAACCATCGGCGGAGAAGGTACGGGCGTCGTGCAAAAATTCACCGCCGCACGCGTCAAAGAGACGATGGAAGAGCTAAGAACCCGTATAAGCCTCTATCAGTGAAAACCATCCAAGAAAATTTAAAGCTATTTTACGTCGGCCTCAAAAACAAAGAGCCGTTTTTTTACAAAAACAAAGACCTCACGACGCACGCAGCCATCATCGGCATGACCGGTAGCGGTAAAACAGGCCTTGGCATCAGCATCCTAGAAGAAGCCTGCATCGATAATATCCCGACCTTTATAATCGACCCAAAGGGCGATATGACAAACCTCGCCTTAGCGTTCCCGCAGATGAGCGCGCAGGATTTTGCGCCGTACGTCGATGAAAACGAAGCGCAAAACAAAGGCATGAGCGTAGATGAATTTGCCGCGAGCGAAGCGCAGACGTGGAAAAACGGTATCGAAGGCTCGTTTCAGAGCTTGGAGCGCGTGGGACTTTTTAAAGATAGCGCCGAGCTAAAAATTTACACGCCAAAGAGCAGTAGCGGCGTCGGTGTGGCGTTGCTCGGCGATTTTGCGCGCCCAAATTTAGACGTAGGCAGCGAGGAGTTTAGCGAGTACGTCGGCTCTCTGGCTAGCTCGGTGCTATCGCTTGTGGGCATAGAAAACGACGTAAACTCAAAAGAACATCTGCTCATTTCAAATATTTTTATCGATAAATTTAGCCAGGGCGCGGACGTGAGCCTAGAGGAGCTCATCAGCTTTATCGCGACGCCTCCGTTTGCAAAGATCGGCGTATTTGACGTGGAGAAATTTTATCCGAGCTCCGAGCGTATGAAGCTAGCCGTCAAGATCAACACGCTGCTTGCAAGCCCTGATTTTCGCGCGTGGCTAAGCGGCGAGCGACTCGATATCTCAAAAATGCTTTTTAACGCAAACGGCAAGGCAAAGTGCAATATCTTTACGATCTCGCATCTAAAAGACAGCGAGAGGATGTTTTTCGTGACGCTGCTGCTAAATGAGATCATCGCGTGGATGCGCAAGACCGAGGGTACGAGCTCGCTTCGCGCCGTGCTTTATATGGACGAGATTTTCGGATTTTTCCCGCCAAACGGCAACCCGCCTAGCAAAACCCCGATGCTAACTCTACTCAAGCAAGCTCGCGCACACGGCCTTGGCGTGATACTAAGCACCCAAAATCCGGTCGATCTAGACTACAAAGGCCTTAGCAACATCGGCACTTGGTTTATCGGGCGCTTGCAAACCGCGCAGGATAAGGCACGCGTGATCGACGGTATGACGGGGCTTGCGGGCTCTGCGATGGATAAAGGCGAGATAGAAAATCTCATCTTAAATTTACAAAAGCGCAATTTCCTACTAAAAAATATCCACGAGGACGGGCTGTCCGTCATCTCGACGCGCTGGGCTCTGAGCTACCTAAAAGGACCGCTTAGCCGCGAGCAAATTTCAAATTTGATGAGTGAAAAAAAGCAAAATTTAGCTTTAAATTCCGGCATTTCTGGCAACGGTAAAATTTCGGCCGCTCGTGAGCCAAAACCGATAATTTCGGGCGAAATCGAGCAAATTTTCGACGCTTGCGCCGATTGCGGCAAAATTTTAAAACCGAATCTGTTAGGCACCGCAAAGATTAGATTTTACGACGCAAAAAAGAGTATCGACGAAACACGCGATATAAGTTACCTCTGCGCGCTAGAACCGGACGATAAAAGCGCCGACTGGTCGCAAGCTAGCGAGGGCGTGCGGCTAACTTTCGGTGTAGAACCAGCAAATGCCGGATTTGCGCAGCCGCCCGGCTTCGTAACGAAGGCTAAAAATTTTAAGGATTTAGAACGGGACTTTAAAGATTTCATATTTAGAAACTACGCGTTAGAGCTTTATAGCGCGCTAGGCATGCACTCAAAGCCAGGCGAGAGCCGCGAGGAATTTTATGTGCGGCTAGGCGATAAATGCAACGAAATTTTAGAAACCGCAAGCGCAAAACTAACCACAAAATACGAAAAAGAACGCACAAACTTAGAAACAAAGCTTGGGCGCGCCGAGCTTAAACTACAAAAAGAGCAAAAAGACGCGGTAGCTAGCGGACTAGACGCCGCGATAAATATCGGCGCTAGCTTGCTCGGAGCGCTATTTGGCGGTAAATCGCGCGCAAGCCTAAGTAAGGTCGCAAGCGGCGCGAGATCTGCAAATAGGGTGCTAAAAGAGCGCGGCGACGTAAAAATAAGCGAACAAAGCGTAAGCGACTTGCAAGAAGCGCTAGACGCGCTAACGCAAGACTACGAGCAGCAGGCACAAGCGCTAAAAGACGCCAACGATCCGCGAAATTTAAGCCTTGAAGTAGTTAAAATTTTGCCTAAAAAAAGCGACATCTACGACGAAAAAGTAGCGCTTTTGTGGCGATAACGAAAATTTAAATTCGGAGCGAATATGAACGAAAATTTAATCTGTTATTTGATAGCTTATTTGCTGGGCGGCGTGCCTTTCGGGCTGGTTTTCGGCAAAATTTTCGGTAAGGTAGATATAACAAAATCTGGCAGCGGCTCGATCGGCGCGACCAACGTCCTGCGCGTTTTAAAGCAAGAAAACCCCAAGCTCGCTAAAAAAATCGCCGTCCTAACCGTAGCCGCCGATGCCTTAAAAGGCGTCGCGCCGATACCAATCGCCAGAGCGTGCGGCATAGACGAGTCCGTGCTATGGATGATGGCGACGCTTTCGGTCGTCGGGCACTGCTTCTCGCCGTTTTTAAAATTTGAAGGCGGTAAAGGTATCGCCACGGGCGCGGGCGTCATAGCGTGCTTTTTACCGCTTGAAATCGCGATCGCGCTGGCGACGTGGTTTATCGTCGGCAAAACGCTAAAAATAAGCTCGGTAGCTAGCCTTGCCGCGCTAGGAGCGCTCATTGCGGCAAGCTTTATCTTACACCCCGATATGAGCGGCATCCACAGCCATGCGCCGCTTTTAATCATCGCTTTCATTGTCGTTTATAAACACGCGCCCAATATCAAACGTCTAATCGTCGGCGAAGAAAAAAAGGTAATATGAACGCCGAAATTACCACGCTCGTGCGAGATCACGAATTTAGCGCGATCATAGGGATGCTTGATTTCGAGCGCGTAACGCCTCAAAAGATACGAATAAACGCAGAATTTAAAAGCGAAAATTTTATAGATTACGTAGAGGTTGTTAATTTTATCGAGGAATTTTACGGCGAGCAAAAATTCCAAAGCGTAGAAGACTCCGTAAGCCGAACCGCGCAGGCTTTAAAAGCGAAATTTCCGAGTTTAACCGCACTAAATTTTGAAATTTTAAAAACCGAGATAATAAAGAACGCTCTCGTAGGCGCAAAGATAGAAATCGTTTATTAAATATTGTTTAAAGTATCTTGAAAACTTGCTTAATTTTTGCTATAATCCGCCCAAATTTTACTTTAAGGAAAAACCATGCGTATTTTGATAGTCGAAGACGAAGTAACGCTAAATAAAACGATTGCCGAAGGGCTACAAGAGTTCGGCTACCAGACCGATAGCTCCGAAAATTTTAAGGACGCCGAATATTATATCGGTATTCGTAATTACGACTTGGTTCTAACCGATTGGATGCTCCCCGACGGCGACGGTGTGGACCTAATCAGCGTCATCAAACACAAATCTCCGCGTACTTCGGTAGTCGTACTATCCGCAAAAGACGACAAAGATAGCGAAATCAAGGCGCTTCGCGCCGGCGCAGACGACTATATTAGAAAGCCGTTCGATTTTGACGTGTTAGTCGCTCGCATCGAGGCTAGATTGCGTTTCGGCGGTACCAATATCATCAAAATCGACGATCTAACGATTAATCCCGATGAAGAAAAGATCACCTACTTAGGACACGAGATCGAGCTAAAAGGCAAACCGTTTGAAGTACTAACACACCTTGCGCGCCACAGCGATCAAATAGTAAGCAAAGAACAGCTGTTAGACGCAATCTGGGAAGAGCCGGAGCTCGTTACTCCAAACGTAATCGAAGTCGCGATTAATCAAATTCGCCAAAAAATGGACAAGCCTTTAAATATCTCGACAATCGAAACGGTTCGCCGCCGCGGATATAGATTTTGCTTTCCCAAAAAAGCCTAAGAGCTAGATTTATCCTGCAATTAGCGTCCGCATCGATGATGCTGATTGCGGTTATATCGTTTTTAATTTACTATTACATCAGAGTTACGATTTTTGAATCGATAGTCCAAGAGCTAAACTACGAAGCCAAAGCTATCGCGGAAAATACGCAAAAATTTAACCCGGAAAATTCATCGAAATTTAAAATACAACTACCGAATCAGACTCAAACCGTCGTCGAAATCGTCTCGCACGAGCCCATTAAAAAGCCTTATTTTACGCTACGAAAAGTCGGCGATAAAAGCTTTATGAGTCTAACGCATCAGTATCAATTAAGCACGAATTCTTACATGACGCTAACGAAAGAAACGACGCTGCAAAGCGATATCGTCGAGCAAATTTTCATCGATATTTTAATCGTAAACGTCGCGGCGATCTCGCTCGTGCTATTTTACGCGCTATTTATATCCAGAATGCTGCTGCTGCCGATAAAAACGCTAGCCGCGCGCCTAACGGATCTGGACGAAAAATTTTTAAAAGAGATCGACATAAAAAGCTTGCCGAACGAATTTTTCCCGCTGGGAGTCAGTATAAATAAGCTAATCTCGCGCATCCAAACCTTCGTACTTTATCAAAAAGAGCTATTCGTCGGCGTCGCGCACGAGCTAAAAACGCCGCTTGCGGTTATGAAAACCAAAAACGAGGTTACACTGCTAAAACCGCGCGAGAGCGAGAAATATATCGAGGCTCTACGTTCGAATAACGAAGCTATAAACGGCATGAATGCGATGATAAGCTCCGTTTTAGAAATCGGCAGGCAAGAGGGTTCGCAGTTTGAAGAGCCCGTGATGATCGACGTTATCGGCTTTTTAAATAAGCTCGGAAATAACTTCGCCGTCCTCGCGCGCCAAGAGGGCAAAGATATACAAATGGCGTTAGAACCTAAAATTTTAAATCTAAAAATCCAAACCGCCCTACTAACGCACGTAGTGCAAAATTTCGTCCAAAACGCCGTAAAATTTTCGCCAAAAGGCGCGATGATAAAGATTACTTCCGAGTTAGACGGCGAAAATTTCGTCGTGCGAGTAATTGATGAAGGCTGCGGCATAGACGAGAGCAAAGACTTATTCGCGCCGTTTAAGCGCTTCGGTGACAAAGGCGGAGCGGGACTCGGGCTATTTTTAGCAAAAGGCGCGGCGCAGGCGCTAGGAGCTAGCGTATCTATCAAAAACCGCACGGACGGCGTAAGCGGCGCGATTAGCTCGCTCGTGATGCCTATCCGCGCAAAAAATAAATAACGGAGAGAAAATGGCGAAACGAACGGCGGTAATCGATCTAGGCTCCAACTCGATGCGTATGGCGATCTTTGAGCGCACGTCGCGCTGGGCGTTTTTTATACTAGGCGAATATAAAATGCGCGTCAGGCTCGGAGAAGGCGGCTACGAAGAGGGCGGGACGATCTCGCAAAAGTCTATGCAGCGGGCGCTGGAAGCGTTTTTGGAGTTTAAAAGTATAGCTAAGAGCTACAAATGTTCCAAAATTTTATGCGTCGGCACCTCCGCGCTTCGCGACGCGCCCAATGCCGCCGAATTAATATCGATGATTAAAAACCGCGTAGGTATCGGACTCCGCGTAATATCAGGCGAGCAGGAAGCAACCTACGGGGCGATCGCCGCAAAAAACCTGCTAGCGCCGTTAGATGAATGCGTTACGATAGATATCGGCGGCGGCTCGACCGAGTGCGCTCACATAAGCGGCGGCAAAATCACGGACGTAATTTCGCTCGACGTCGGCACCGTGCGGCTAAAAGAGCTATTTTTCGATAATAAAAATACGAGCAAATTAAACGCATTTTTAAGCGAGGCGGTCCGCAAAATTCCGTCCGGTTTCGCCTCGCAAAATATCGTAGCTATCGGCGGTAGCCTGCGCGCGCTATCAAGCGCGATAATGCAGCAAAGCGACTATCCGTTAAAATCGCTGCACGGCTTTTCGTATAAGCTATCAAATCAAAAGGCCTTCATCGAGGAGATTGCAAATTCCAGCGTACTAAATTTGAACAAATTTCCCATCAAAAAAGACCGCTACGATACGATTCGCGAGGGCGCGCACATATTTTTAGCCGTATCTGGGGCGCTTAACGCTCAAAACGTCTTTACTAGCGGCGCGGGCGTGCGCGAAGGGGTATTTTTAAGCGATTTTTTACGCCCTAGCCTAAAATTTCCGCAAAATTTAAACCCGAGCGTAAAGAGTCTACAAGACAGGTTTATTCTAACCGATAATAAAGCCGTACTGCGATACGCGCGCGAAATTTACGGCGCATTAGAGCCAATTCACGAGCTTAACGGTAAATTTTTAAAGGAATTTGAATGCGCGGCGAGACTACATAACGTCGGGCAAGAGATCGGATTCTACGGCGATCACGAGAACTCGGCTTATATTATATTAAACGCGCTAAACTACGGCTTTTCGCACGCGCAAAAGGCGCTCGTCGCCGCAATCGTCGGCACTAACGGCAAGAAAAACGTCTATGAATTCGAGAGGCTAAAACCGCTACTCCCTAAGCAAGAAGTCGTGCGTAGGCTAAGCTTTATGTTATCGCTTGCCAAGGCGCTTGATTTAAACTGCGGCGGCGCGAAACTAAAATTCGAGTTCATTAATCACACCTTGCAAATTTACGGCGCAAAAAATTTATGGGCGGCGAAAGAAGAGATTAAAAAGCTGGCAAAACCCGACGTTTTTGCTATTTGCTTTGTATGAGGCTAAAATTCTAGCGTAAATTTTGCCTAAAAATTTTATAGGCGCGCGAGAGACGATTGCGGCTAAAATTTAGCTTTAAAAGCAAGCCGAGACTAATTTCCGCTTATTTTATTTTTATAATCGCTTAGACTATTTTGGCGGTCTTCTAAAAACGATCCTAGTCGCTTGCGATTTTCCTCGAAAAATACCTCAAAATCCTGCTCGCTTCTTATTTTTTCCTCGCCGAAGCTATCTAGTAGCGCATTTGAGCTACCCACCAGTACGAGATACCTGCGATTTTCGTAGCTTAAAAGCATGACCTTATTAGCGCTATCGAGCGGCTTTTCAAAGATCACGTTTACGCCGCCTTTTTGATTTAGCAGCCAATTAACCGCCTGAGTATCCTGCGCGGTTTTAGACGCTCCTTCAAAACCCTTAAAATTCGCAGCTTTTTTAACCATGTATTTTTTAAATACGAATAAAAATAATAGTAGCGCAACAAGCGCGCCCAGCACGATAAAATACCTTGCGTCTACGATAGACTCGCTCTCTTGGGGCCCGATTTCGGCCGGTTTATTTATCTGCGCGCTGGCTTGAGGCAAATTTTCTACTTGCGCGGGCGTATTTTTAGGCGTTATGCGAATACGAAGCCCAAAGCCGTCGGGAAGCTTCGACGCGCTTACTACTATGGCATCTTGCGAGGTTAAATTTAGCGAAACGGAGTTTTGTTTGGGCTCGATTTCAAGCTCTTGAACGATTTTGGAGTTTATGTTTTTAGTTACGCTTTCCTCGTAGTTTAGCGAGTTTAGCACGAGCATGGTTTTGTTTTTCTCGCGCTTTTGAAAAATATTGCCCTCATAAGGCGCGTCGAAACTTAGCATAATATCGACGCGATCGGTGCGCTCGTAAATGTTGTACGTCATTAAATTAGACGCGAAAATCGGCGCGATCGCCGCTAAAAATATTAATAAAATTCTCATAAAAGCTCTTTTTTAAAATATTGAATAACTGATTTGGAGTCTAAAATTTCGTTTATCCTAATCGCTAGATTTTTTTCGTAAACCATCACTTCGCCCTTGCCGAAAATTCGGTTATTTATGTATAGCTCGACGCTTTCGCCCGCAGGTTTTTCAAGGTCGATTACCGAGCCCGACTCGAATTTTAACAGCTCGCTAATACTAATCGTAGTCGTGCCGAGCTCGGCTATAAAATCTACGCTAATATCCATTAACTCGTCGTAGCTCTTAAAAAGTCCGACGCTTTGCAGGGTCTCTATCGCCTCTTCTTCGCTCATGCTTTTTTGTATCCTATTTGAAAGGTTTTATTTTTCATTTTGTAGATAAATTTCTCGTCGAGTTTTATGTTGAAATTTTTAACCTCGCCTAAAAATTCCGGCGTGCCGAGTTTATAGGCGTTAGGCTCGCGCTCGTTTAGCGTATTTTTGGCTCTGCCGATTATTTGGTTAGCGATCTCTCGGCACAAATCGTCCAAATCTCCGCCCGCGATATCGTCGTGTCCGAAAAACGCCTCCATAAAAATTTTAAGGGTCGCCGGCTTAAAAAATAGATAAAAATGTATCTCGCGCGTACCCTTAAATACAGGGATACTAGCGCCGTAAAAGCCGCTACCTAGGCTTTTACCTTCTTCGACGTTAAATCCTAGCGTCTGCTCGCAAAAATATCTCGTCGCATCGTCGATGATGGCTTTCATAATTTTCCTTGATAAAATTTGGCTTTATTATACTTTGCGTTTACTAAATTTTTAATTTGGAGTTAAAATTTTTACCTTTTAAAATTTTAAAGAGGCGCCGTATAGCAAAGTAAGCGTTAAAAAGCAATTTCTAAAACAGCGCGGCTATTTTGGAATTTAACTCCTCTCCACTAAATTCCGCCGTCAGCCTCACTATCTCCGTCCCTATTATAGCGCCGTCGGCATAGCTTTTTACCTCATCGGCGTCCTCGCGGTTTTTTACGCCAAAGCCCACGGCTACGGGTAGATCGCTCTTGCTTTTTAACTCGCGTACGAGAGCTTCGAGCCTCTCTTTGCTAGCGCGCTTTGAGCCGCTAACGCCTATGGCTCCGATGGCATAAATAAAGCCCGAACCGCTTTTTAAAATTTTATCCGCGCGGTATGCCGAAGTTACGCTAATTAGCGGAATTAAGCAAACGCCCGCTTCCGCGCAAATTTTAGCGATTTCGTCCGATTCTTCCACGGGTAGATCGGGGATTATAAGCCCGCTTACGCCGCGCTCTTTACTGGTTTTTACGAATTTTTCTACGCCGTAGGCAAAGATTAGATTAAAATAAACTAAAAATACGACGGGCTTGCTAAATTTACCCTCGCATTCGCGTAAAATTTCAAACACTCCGTCCGTATTTACGCCCTTTGCGGCGGTCTCAAAGCTCGCCTGTCCGATGAGCTTGCCGTCTGCGAGCGGGTCTGAATACGGGATGCCGATTTCTAGTAGATCAAGGCGGCTAGCGTCTAAATTCGCTAAAAATTCCTTCGTATGCTCGGCGCTTGGGTAACCCGCGACTATGTAGCCTATATTTGCCTTTTTGCCGTTAAACGCGCGCGCGATCTTATCCATAAATTTTTCCTTTTTCGTAGTTTATTATCGAATCGATGTCTTTATCGCCGCGTCCCGAGACGTTTACGACTACGACGCTTTTGCGCTCTAAACTCGGGCAGAGCTTTTCTAAATATGCTAGCGCATGCGAGCTTTCGATCGCGGGGATTATGCCTTCTAACCGGCTAGTTAGGCGTAGCGCTTCGATGCACTCGTCGTCGGTGACGGCTAAGTATTTTACGCGGCCCGTATCGTGCAGGTGCGCGTGCTGCGGACCGACGCCAGGATAATCAAGCCCCGCCGAGATGCTGTGAACCTCCTCGATCATGCCGTAGCGATCTTGCAAAACCATCGTTTTCATGCCGTGTATCACGCCTGCGCGCCCGTTGGTAAGCGTAGCGGCGTGGTACGGCGTATCGGCGCCTAGGCCGCCCGCTTCGATACCGATTAGCTTTACGTCCGCGTCGCCTAAAAATTCGTTAAAAATTCCGATCGCGTTGCTGCCGCCGCCCACGCAAGCTACTACGTAATCGGGTTTTACGCCGTATTCGTTTAGCTGCGCGCGCGTCTCGCGACCGATGACGCTTTGAAAATCGCGTACGATGGTAGGATAAGGATGCGGGCCTACCGCCGAGCCGATAACGTAAAATACGCTTTCTATTTCGTTCACCCACGCCTGGATCGCCGCGGTGGTAGCTTCTTTTAGTGTTTTTAGCCCGTCTTCTACGCTTACGACTCGGGCGCCTAAAAGCGCCATTCGGTAGGCGTTTAGCCGCTGGCGAGCGATATCGGTAGCGCCCATATATACGTCGCATCCAAGCCCTAAAAGCGCCGCCGCGGTTGCCGTCGCCACGCCGTGCTGCCCGGCGCCGGTTTCTGCAATGATCTTTTTTTTACCCATTTTTTTAGCGAGCAGCGCCTGCGCTAGGGCGTTATTTATCTTGTGCGCGCCGGTGTGGTTTAGATCCTCGCGTTTTAGGTAAATTTCATGCCCGTAATGTTCGCTCAATCTGCGCGCGAAATATAGCGGCGTCGGGCGTCCGACGTAGTTTTTTAATAGCTCGTCCAGCTCTTTTTGAAATTCTTGCGTCTTGGCTATTTTTTCATACGCGTTTTCTAGCTCGTCCAACGCGAACATCGCGGTTTCGGGTACGAACTGCCCGCCGAATTTGCCGAAATATGCTTTTTGATTCATCGGTATCCTTTAAATTTTCGTTCTATTTTAGCATTTTAAGTTTTTATTAGGCTTATTTTACGATATTCTAATCTAAGTATCAATTTGACTTTACAAAAAAAAGAAAAAACGATAACATTTTTAAAATATTTCACAACAAGGAGTAAATATGCAAGAAAAAGAACGACTTTTGGCTGAATTTTATGCAACTAAGTTTTTAGAAAACAGTCTGAGTGGTAACTTGTCGTCACCTTATTTAGTCGGATTAAGTAATGTAACAACAGACTTTATGGTCGTGGGACAAGAAACTAACACATGGTACTATTCAATGGATAAGTTTCGCAATCATGGAATAGCCGAACAAATAAAAATTTATGATGATTTTGTAGAAGAATTTTATGGAAAGGTGCGCGGAGCATTTCACAGATACGTAAAAGATATTTTTGGATTTGATACGAAGCCTACGCTAAATAATCTATTTAAATTTGATTTAGGAGATAAAAGCAAGATAAAAAGTATAGCGCGCGCAGATAACTCCATAAAATCAAAACTTATAGAATTTCATGAAGGTATCCTAAAAACTGAAATAGAAATTTTACAGCCAAAGACTATTGTATTTTTTACCGGTTCAAGTTATGAATGGTATTTAAATCATTTTTTACCAAATACCAAAGAAGTTGTTAGTGGTTTTAGACACAACGAACTTTGCAAGCTGTATTTAGATGATTTTCCTAATATTAAAGCCTATAGAACTTATCATCCAAGCTATCTAAATAGGCGATATTATACACTAGGTAAACACGTTAAAGATTATTTGAAAGATGAAATTTCAAAGGATATAAAATGAAAATTTTAAGATTAACAATACTACTTTTTTTATGGCTTCTACTCAAAGTATTTTTGCTAGCAATATATCAACCGTAAAAAATGGCTTTCTAAAAATAGATGAGAGTGTAAGCATAGGCGATGCTATAGATAATTGGAAAGCGTGCAAAGACGGCGTAGAGTGGAGAGAATTTACCACAGATAATAATAAAGATATAGTTGAGGCGAAATGCTTTTTTCTAAAAAATGATATTAGCAGAAGCTTTGTAATTCAATTTGCTATGAGCAAGGCAAAAAGTAATGAATTTAAGCTAGACTACACCGGAATTTCAGTATCTAAGAATTTTAAAGATAAACCAACGTGCGGAGAATATAAAAAAGATACGAGTTTAAAAAGCCATGCGATTTTAAATTGGATTTATGGCAATGTAGGACTTGAGCAGTTATCTTTGGGGGACATTCTTGCGATTCGCGCTACTATAGAAATGATAGAAAATGATATAGATGGCGACTGCCAAAGAAAGATAGATAATACTCCAGAAGGCAAACAGAGAAAAATAGAAGAGCAAAAAAAGCGAGAGCAAGAAAGAGCCAAAAGAGATGAAGAATACAAAAAACGAATAGAAGAGGAAAAAGAAAAACAAAGAAAAATAGAAGAAGAAAAGCAAAGACTCCTAGATGAAAAAAACAGAAAAGAACAAGAAAATACCTTAAATTTCTTTGAAAATTATGATATAACAAAAGTTAATTTTGAACTAGACGGTAAAAAGCCAAAAACTATTAAGCAGGCATTTTTAGACTTTGGATGTGAAAATTTGAGCTATGACGTTACTTATGAAATTAAAGTACTATGCGACGTGACACAGTGGTTTAAGAAAGAATCGATAAAAATGAATAAAAAATTATCAAATCAAAGAATACTACAAATACTAAACGATGAAAATATGCAAATAAAGGCTGAACTACAAACTGAGTTTAGAGTCGTATCAAGAGAGCCTCATATTTTAGATACCAATCAAGACAAGACGGCGATAACCACGGCATACTCGCCAGCTAGTATGCGTTTACATGTTAGTATTAACGATAATTTAATTTGCAGGGAGCATATATATTTATCGAGCGGGAATCTAATAAAAAGTATATACAACAAGGCAGAATTAAAAGCTTATGAGGGCAAAAAAGACTGCCTATATATCGATCCTAGAATTATAGAGTAGTATCGGTTAATTGCCTGCTGAAATTGCTTTTAAAATTATCTCAATTGTGGCTGGAATTTTTTGCAAATTTTCATCCTCGACTTTTGAGTTTAGATCGAGCACTCGTGGGTTAAATTTGATCGCTTCGCACGCGTTGTGCTCGCCGATACCGCCCGCCATACCGAAGTTAAATTTAACCCCACGCAAAATCTCCCAATCAAAGCTGATGCCGTTGCCGCCGGCGTTTTGCCCCTTGCAATCAAAAAGCGGCATATCGCAAAGCGCGGTATCGACGGCCGGAAGCGCGTCTAGCACGCTATAAACGCGCCAAACCTCTAACCCCATCGCCTTTAAATTTGCGTATAAATTCGCGCTGATTTCGCCGTGGATCTGCGCGACGTCGAGCTCGGCAAACTCGCAAATTTCCGTTATCTCGCAGTCGCTTTGACCCGCAAAGACGCCCGCGCACTTAGCGCCGGCCTTATGCGCCGCGCTTGAAATTTCCCGCGCGACCGCCGCACTTACCCGCCTTTTGCTGGGCGCAAAAATTACACCCAAAAAACTAACGCCGTTTTTAAAATTTCGTGCTTCGCTTTGCAAGCTCTCGCCCTGCGTCGCTCCCGTTTTTTTGTTAAAATTTTCGCCGCTAGAATTCGCTAAATTTCGCCCGAATTTAGCCCCTACTTCTAAAACCGCCCTAGCCTCGTCCGCGCTTTTAATACCGCAAATTTTAACGAGCGGTTTTGCGGCCGTTTTCAATCTCGCGCCCTAAACTGCGCTACGTAATCGCAAAAGTATTTCCACGCTAAACCGCTATCTAGCGCGTTTTCGACGATAGGTCTGGCTAGCGCGGGACTTTGCGCGCCGCCGGCTACGTAAAGCGCAAACATAGCGTTTAGCACGACTATATCGCGTTTTGCGCCGCGCTCCTCGCCGCGCAGGGTCGCTTTTAAAATTTCGGCGTTTTCTTCGCTAGATCCGCCCTCTACGTCGCCGTGAAAAGCGCGCTTAAAGCCGAACTGCTCGGGGGTTATGCGGTATTCGACGATCTTGCCGTCTTTTACCTCGTGTATCAGCGTTTCGTCGCATAGCGTGATCTCGTCCATGCCGTCCATGCCGTGCGCGACGATAGCGCGCTTGCGACCCAGATGCATCAGCGTTTGCGCCATTAGCTCGTTTACCTCTTCTAAATAATTGCCGACCATTTGAAATTTTAGGCTCGTATTAGGGTTTAAAAGCGGTCCTAGCATATTAAAGACAGTGCCGATTTTTAGGCGGTCGCGCACCTCTTTCACCTCGGCGGTAATTTTATGGAAAAACATCGCATGGAAAAACGCAAGCCCCTTTTTATCTAGCAGCTCGCGGTTTTGCTCGATCGTAGGCGCCAGCTTTACGCCGATCGCGCTTAAAACGTCGCTGCTGCCGCTTTTGCTCGTGATCGCTTTATTGCCGTGTTTTGCGACTTTAATGCCCAGACTTGCCAAGATAAACGCCGTCGTGGTCGAGACGTTGATCGTTTTTAGCCTATCTCCGCCCGTGCCTACGACGTCGAACATATCAGACGCGTCGGCATAGGTGTGCGAATAGCGCAGGATATTTTGCACGAGCGCCGCGACGCTTGCGGGGTAGAGGCTTTTTTCGCTGATTAAAACGAGAAGCGCCGCAAGCTGGACTATGTCGTAGTTTTTAGCGTTTATCGCGCGGCAAATAATCTCGTAATCGCTTCCGTCCAGCGGGAAACCCTTTTGCAGTTTTAGCAAAAACGGCGCGAAATTTTCGCTTTGCGCGGAAACGGGCTTTTGTTGCGGTTTATTAAATTCTAAGAAATTTTGTAAAATTTTCTTGCCGTATTGCGTAAAATGGCTTTCGGGATGAAACTGAATACCGAAAATCGGCCTGTCTTTTACGCGAAGCGCCATTAAAACGCCGTCCTCGCTAACCGCGAGCGGCTCTAAAACGGGCGGTAGCTCGTCCGCGTAAAGCGAGTGATAGCGCATTACTTCAAATTCGGCCGGAAGTCCGCTAAACAGCGGCTCGCTAGCTAAAATTTTAATGCGCGAGGTCTTGCCGTGAAGCGGGGTGTCTAAACACTTGATTTTAGCGCCGTTTACGAGTCCGATGGCTTGGTGCCCCAGACAAACGCCCAGTATCGGCGCGTCCAAATTAGCGCGCAAAATTTCTAGACATACGCCGCTATCTTCGGGGCGCTTGGGGCCGGGGCTTAAAACGATACGGCTAGGATTTAGGCGGCGAACCTCGTCAAGCGAGATTTTATCGTTTCGCACGCATAAAATTTCCTCGTCCGTCAGCTCGCTTAAATATTGCTTGATATTAAAAACGAAGCTGTCGTAATTGTCGACTAAAAGTATCATTTTATCTCCTCGCAGTTATTTTTAAAGACGTTTAGCACGCTGGCGCGCTTGTGGCAAATTTCGGCGTATTCGCGCTGCGGGTCGCTATCAAATACGATCCCCGCGCCCGCTTGGACGAAAATTTTAGAGATTTCGCCGCTTGCGGCCGCGCCGAAATCTCGCGCCGGAGTTTCATCATCGCCCCGCTTAAACGGCGTAAATACCGCGCTTCTAATTAATATCGCCATCTGCGCGTCGCCGTTAAAATGCAAAAATCCTATCCCGCCCCCGTAGGCGTTGCGCTTAAAGGTTTCAAGCTCGCCTATTATCTGCATCGCGCGAATTTTAGGCGTCCCGCTAAGCGTACCCGCCGGAAAAACGCTAGCGGCTACGTCAAACGCGCTTACGCCTTGCTCGCGCTGTCCGTAAACGTCGCTTATGATATGCATTACGCTTTCGTATTTCACGATATTTAGGGCGTTTTTAACGACTACGCTACGGATTTTAGCCACGCGGCCGATATCGTTTCTGGCAAGATCGATTAACATCTTATGCTCGGCTAGCTCCTTCTCGTCGCTTAAAAGCTGCGTTTGCAGCGTCGCGTCCTCGTTCGCGTCCTTGCCGCGCGGGCGCGTCCCAGCGATCGGAGCTACGAAAATTCGCTCGCCTTTTAGCTCGAAAACCAGCTCCGGCGAGCTGCCGACTACGTCGCCGAACGGAGTAGGAAAGTGAAACATATAAGGGCTAGGGTTGGCCGCGCTTAAAATTTCGTAAAATTTTAAGCTGCTAAGATCGCTAACGAGCGCTAGCTGCTCGCTCAAAACGACTTGAAACACGTCGCCCGCTTTAATATAATCTTTGGCTCTTTCTACGATGCGCTCAAAATGCGATTTCTCGGCGTCAAGGTCGGTTAAAATTTTAAATTTCGCGCGGGTTTTACGCTCAGAGGGCTCGGCGTTATCAAGCGCTTCTAAAAAATCGTAATACTTCGCCGCGTCGCCGTAAAAGCCGTAAATTTTGCTGATTTTATCAAAATGCAGATACGCTCGCGCATTGGCGTAGATGAAATTAGCAAAATCGTATTGGCGCTCGCCCGCGCTTTTAACGTCTTCAAAATATTTTACGCTCTCAAAGCCAAGCACCCCGAACAGCCCCGCAAAAGGCGCGTCGCTAGCGTTTTTATGCTCGGCGAAATAGCTTTTAAGTCCAGCAAAGTCAGTCCGTTCGAATTTCGCGTTTTTAGCGAACTTTTCGCCGTCAAACTCTGCGCCCGCGGCACTTACGTAATCGCAGTCGATACCGATAATAGCCTGCGTAGAATCCTGCGCCAAATAGCTATTTTTAAACCGCGCCAAAATGGCCTCGTAATAAAAAATAGGTTCGTTTAAAAGCATATTTTACCTTAAAAATTTTTGGGATATTTTAGTAAAAAAAGCTTTGCGTTTTTTAAAATTTCGCGATTTTATCGATATTTTACGCGTAACTGGGTAAAATTCGCGCCAAAAGGACGTAAAAATGGAAGATGTTTTATACGTATTGCCGTTTTTGGGCGTAGCGGTAGGCTTTATCGGCGGATTTTTCGGTATCGGCGGCGGCATCGTCGTAGTGCCTACGCTAATCGCGCTGGGGTACGATACTAAAACCGCCGTAGGCGTTAGCGTTATGCAGATGCTTTTAGGCGCTATATTCGGCTCGGTGATGAATTACCGCGCGGGACTTTTAAGGATAAACGAAGGCGTATATCTCGGTATAGGCGGGCTAATCGGGGCTAGTTTTAGCGGACTAATCGTAAGCCTGGCGCCGGCGATCGCGCTCGAATGTATTTTGCTCGCTAATTTTTTATTTTCTATCTACAAACTCTACCGCGCGCCGCAAAATAGCGCGGCTAGCAAAAATAACTCGAAATTTTTACTCGTACTTTTAGGGGCTTTCGTGGGCGCGATAGCCACTAGCATCGGCATCGGCGGAGCGGCGTTTATTATGCCCGCGCTTGTGGGTTTTATGGGATACGAGATGAAAAAGGCCATCTCGATGGGCGTATTTTTCGTAGCATTCGCGTCGTTTTCGGGTTTTATATCGCTCTCTCTTAGCGGACACGTTAGGTATTTAGAGGGCGCGCTAATCGGCGTTTTTGCGCTAATCGGCGTATATTTCGGCACCAAAGCCACGCACAAAACCGAAAAGGCGGCGCTTAAAAAGTGGTTTTTACTGCTTTACGTATCGATGATCTCTTTGATGATTAAAAAGATATTTTTCGAGTAAAATCAGGGCTTTATTCGCCCTTACGCCATAAAATTTTCTTGCCGAAGCCGAGCGTATTTGAAGTAAATTTTACGCGCTCTAAGGCAATCTTATAAATTTCGCCCTTTACCGCTATTGCGTAGGGGAACCTAGCAAAATAAATTTCGCGCTCCGCCTCGCTTGCTGGGCTAACTTTTCCGCTAAACTGCGCGCCTTTGATTTTACCGATTATTTTAGTATCTAGCGCGACCGTGCCCGATACCGCGTCGCTGCGCGAAAACGCTCTTGCGTGCGCGCTATTTTCGTCGCTGGCGAATATTATCGCGGGATTTAAATCATCGCCGTTAAACGCGTAAAATGCGTTAAACGCGTAAGGAGCGCCCTCCTCGTCCGTAACGGCGACCGAAGATAGGTGCGATTTTTGCAGAAATTTTACCGCGCGCTCGTCTAGTCTCACGCTAAAAATCCTTGAAAAAACGAGCTGATGCTAGTAAAATTCAGCGCCAAAACGCCGCACAAAACGACCCAAAAAATAAGCGCTAAAATTTCGATAAAGCTAAACGCGTCGCGCGCGAATTTTCTAAATACGCCCATAGCCAAAAACGCGCCCGCTACGCCTCCTATAAAGGAAAAATAATGCACGGCGCCCTGTTTTACGAACGCTGGCAACGCGCCTTTAAAAAACAAACAAAATACCGCAAACGCCAGCAAATTCGCCATCAAAAGATAGTAACAAACCACGGGCAACGCCGGATAAAATTTATGTAACGCAAAGCTAAAAACCGTCATAAAAATGAGCGCGAATACTCGCACGCCGAAACAACACATCGCATGCCTTTTTAGCGAAATTTTACGTAAAACGGCTTTATAAATTCTAAATTTCGCCGATATAGAGCGCGAAAGGATTTAAAATGCAAACCAACGCCTACTCGCAAGGAAGCTTTAATAACTTCAATTTTTCGCTAAAAACGAGCTCGGGAGACGAGATAAATTTTAGCGCCTACGATAACAAAACGCTGCAATACCAAAGCATAAAAGACGCGAGCGCAAGCGCGCAAAGCCTAACGCTAACGCACGAATACGGCTACAAATTTTCGTACTCGGGCGACGGACTAGACGCGAAAGATCTAGCAGAGCTAGACGAAGCTCTAAAAAACATAAGACCTAAAATCGACGAATTTATGAAAAACGTAGCCCAAGGCGACAAGATAGCGGGGACTAGCCAAAGCATAAGCTCGCTGGCTAATCAAATAAAATCGCTTCTGCCTCAAGCGCAAGACGAAAACGGCAGAAATTTTGTAAACGACGGCGCGTTAAAATTATTCGATAGTCTTTTAGAGCAAAACAAAGCGACTAAAAGCGTGCTGGAAGCCAGCAAGCGGCTATTTGACGAAATTTTAAATAAAAACAACAAGGTCTCGCTCTACGCGTAATCATTAACCCGCCGCGACCGCGAATAGGCATCGCGGGCCGGTTTTGCGGCGTCTTATAAATTTCATAAAAGTGCGAGCGAGCCGCGAATCCTCGCTAAATTTACTTTACTTTATCGTATTCTTTTTGCAACGCGGCGTAAATTTCGTCTATGCCCGCTCTTCGTCCTTGCGCTAAAATTTCGCTCATCACGACGTTATCCTCGCGCCCGTTCCATACTTTTTTATAAACGCCTTCTTTATAGCCGTTGTTTTGACGAAAGCGGTTTAGCACGTTTTTAGCGACGTAGCACTCGTAAAGCGAGTAGAGATTAACCCCGCATTTTAGCGCCGTAGAGAAGTAAATTTTAAGCAGACCGAACATATCTACGTTAAAACCGCTGCATTCGTGAATGAGCATCTCGATATCGTTCATTATTTCGTAAATACTCTCGTCTCGTACGTTCGCGCTCGCTTTGCAAAACTCGCTAAAACCGCTCGCCGCGCAGATGTCGCTAGCTAGTTTTTCAATCTCGCCTAGCCCTTGATTTTTGTAATTTTGCAACATCAAGCTCATCGCGAAGTGCCAAATATCGACGACTTCTACGCGTAAATTTTGCGTATCGGTAGGCGCGTTTATGCTTTTCCAGTGTTTCCACGCAAAGCTATCGATTAGCTCGGCGCACTCCATGTAAATGCAGCGCCGCCAGCTGATTAACTTGCCTTTATCGGTATAGCCGCTCTCCCAGCCGGGTCCGTTAGTCTCGTCGTTTAAGCTTTGTTGTAGTTTTAGCATTTCTAAAATTATTTTGTATTCGTCCATGTCTTTTCCTTTAAATTCGGGCGATTATAGCAAGTTTTATTAAATTGACGTAAATCATCTCGCATTAAAAATTTTACGGCTAAAATAGCGGAATTTTTAACGAAAGGATAAAAAATGAGAGAAAACAACACGGTAGTTTGCAACGTCTGCGGACAAAAAAGCAGCGAAAACGAAGTAGCCGTATTCGTGCGCGCGCATAAAAACGGCGAAGAGGTCGATATCTGCACGGGCTGCATCCCGAGCGTAATCCACGGCTCGGGAATGGTCGTTCGCTCTAACGACGAAGTCAAAGCCGAGCTTTAATCCGCAAATCGCCGCTAGATTTATAGAATTTAGCGGCCTGCGCCGAGCTTTTTAAATTCGCTAAATTTTAATCCTCGTCCGTCGCGATATTTGAGGCGTTAGCTAATATAAAATTTTCAAATTCCTCCGCGTTCATAGCGCCCGCTAGCGCGTCGCCTTGCGCCTCGTCGCAGCCTAGGCTCTTTAAAACCTCCAAAATTTCGCCGTTATCCGCACCCTTTGTCGTCGCCTTTAACCCCATCGTGCGCGCCATACTTAAAATCGCCGCGATTATCTGCCTATCGGTATCGTTTTTTACCGCGCCAGAAGTTAGTTCGCTCGCGATTTTTACGCGGGTTACGTCGTATTTTTTAATATAAACCAGCGACTGATATCCCGTACCGAAATCATCTATACAAACGCCGATGCGAGCTTGTTTTAGCGCATCGAAAAATTCGTCTAATTTCTCCGGCGGGCTCATCCATAAAGATTCGCCCAATTCCAGCTGCAAAGCGTGCGGCTTTATCTCGTAGCGGGCTAAAATTTTATCTAAACTCGCTAATATCTTCCGCGAAGCGGGGAAATCCGAAACGGCGCTAACGGCGATTCTAGGCGCTAAAATCCCTTGCTTGCTCCATTTTCGCATTAGCCTCGCCGCAAGCGCAAGCGACTGTTCGAAGACGGCGTCTAGCATAGCGTTGTTTTTAGCCGCCGCGAAAAATTCTTCGGCATCTAACAAACCTTGCTCGCATCGCCATTTAATAAGCGTCTGAGCGTAAATTATCTTACCTGTTTTTAGGCTAAATACGGGCAAGAAATACGGCTCTAAATCGCTTTGCAAATTCGCTTGCCTCATTAAAATTTCAAGCCCGGCGTTTTTTCGCGTTTTTTCGTCTAGGCGCCGGCTATAAAGCGCTGGATTAAAGCTTGGATTTTCTTTGGCGTAATACATCGCGCGGTCGGCGTTTTTAATAATCTCGTTCGCGGTTAGCTTATCGCCGTAAGCATACGCGTAAACGCCCGCTACGCAGACTAAATCCAGTCGGTAACGATCTATTCGCATAGGCGTTTGAATTTCGTCTTTTATACGCGAAGCGAAATTTAACGCGGCGTCCGCGCCGCCGGAGGCCGATTTTTTAACCGCGATAAACTCGTCGGCGCTGATTCTAGCGACTAACTCGTCGTTTTTGCAAAAATTTAGCAGGCGTTTGGCTACGATTTTTAAAATTTGATCGCCCGCGCGGTGCCCGTAAGAAGAATTTAGCGATTTAAAGCGGCTAATATTTACGTAAACGACCCAAATTTCCTCGCCGGGGCGCAGGTTTTCGCACATTTTTCCCAGCTCGCTAATTAAATACCCCCTACCCGTAAGTCCCGTCAAATAATCTTTTTCGAGCATATCACGTAAGCGTAAATTTAAAAGCGTTAGCTCGTTGGTGCGCTCGCGCATCTGCCTTTCAAGCTCTAAGTGTAGCGCTCGCTCGCGTTTTAGGATATTTTTGCTAGCTACGACTCCTTTTACGTAGTAGCTAGCCAAAGCGTAAAGCGTGAGCACTAAAAGCGCCGTCAGCATCGCCGCGGAGCCGAATTGGACTTTGATTAATAACGGTACCAGCGTAATTAGCGGCAGCCATTTCGAACCCGTAAAAAGATTTGATTTATATCTTAAAATTTTATCGCCGCTTTTTACGTATAAAGCGCCGATCGCGATTAACCATACGGGGATTATGCTAAGCGCGCCGCCGTAGGCAAACGCTTTGGGGGCTTCTTGCAGCCTGCTTGCAAACGCATATAAAAGTATCGCCGCAAATACGCCCGCGGCCGCGATTAGATAAAAACCGCTAATTTTCATATTCGTAAGCTTGCCGGTGAAAATTTCCATAAGCGCGGCGAATATTATAAGCGACGCCAAGAGCAGCATCCCCGCCGCGCTAAACGCGGATACGTCGCTAAAAATTTCAGCCGTTTTAGCGCTTAAAAACGTATCTAAAAACATAATCGCGATTAACAAAAATACGCTCGCGCCGTCTAAAATAAGAACCGATTTATCTTCGATTAGGCTAAGCTTTTTATAAAAATAAATAAAAACCGCGCAAAATGCGCAAAACGTCGGTAGCAGATAAGCGGCGGTTAGAAATTTATAGCTTTCGTAGGGCGCTTTTAAAAAATACGCGTTAAAAAACCAAAGCGCGTCGCACATAGCCCATAAAAATACCGCCGCGCTAGCTAGCGCCCAGTGCGCGCGAAATTTGCCCGCCGTCGCCGCGTCGTAAGCGACGAGGGCGCAGATAACCATCAAACAAACGCTAAGTATCGTTTGAGCTAAAACGAGTTTAAAAACCCCGAAAATCAGCGCGCATAAAAACGCCGTCGCAAAGAGCGCGTTAAATGCGAATTTTGAGCTAAAAAGGGATTTAAACGACGAAAAAGGCAAAATTTCTCCTGAAAAAATAACGCCGATTATACTTTTTAAAACCTTGTTTTTCGATATAATCTCGCTTAAAATTTTAGCGGAGAAACGCGAAATGCAAAAAATAATAACGTTACGCGAAGCCGACATGCTCGATTTTTACGCCTTTACGCTGTTTTATTCCAAAAAAGCTAGAACGCAATACGCTTTTAACGTTTTCGGGATTTTCGGCGAAGCGATGATAGCGGGATTCGTGCTGGATATGTTTTTAAAAACGCAAATTTTTACGATTTTAGGCGTCGCGTTCGGTTTTTTATGGGTTATTTTTTATCCCGCGTTTTTAAAAAACAAACGCAAAACCGCGCTTGCTAGCTTATCTGCCGCGCCGCACGCCTTAAAACGGCTAAATTTTAGCGTAGATGGCGCGGCGGACGGCCGGATTAGCTACTTTGACGAGGCGCAAGAAAACCCCGAGAATTTCGCCTTTTCAAGGGTAAGCGAAATTTACGAGCTAAAAAATATTTTCATAATTTTCATAGACGATAAAATTCATCTCATAATCCCCAAAGACGCGGATACCGCAAAAATGATAAGCCTCGTCGCCAAAAACGCTAAAAAGCATCTTTTAAAATACGAAAATTTAGAATTTTCGGCGATAAAATAAGCGCGAGCCGCTTCGTTTCGAGGCGCGAAATTTTACCGCGCGGGCAAGCTTCGCGCCGTTTGCGCCTTTATAAGCTCTTCAAATTCCGCCGCGCTCATAGGCCCGCCCCATAAAAAGCCCTGCACCTCGTCGCAGCCCAGTTCGCGTAAAATTTCAAGCTGCTCGCCGCGCTCCACGCCTTCTGCTATCGTGCGGACGTTTATGCTTTTAGCAAGCGCGACGACGGCCTTTACTACGTCCCTATCCGCATCGTTTACGGCGATGTTATCGATTAATTCCTTGGCGATTTTAAGCCTATCGACGTCGTATTTTTTAATATAGCTAAGCGAAGAAAATCCTGTACCGAAATCGTCGATCGATACGCTCACGCCGTGTTTGCCAAACTCGCTTAACGCCTCTTGCATCGCCTCCTCGTCGCTCATCCAGCTCATTTCTGTAATCTCGGCGTCCACCCATCTAGCATCGGCGGCGAAATTTTTGACGTCTTCTAGCAGCCGCGCGGCGAAATCCTTCGTTTGAAGCTGTTTGGGCGAGACGTTAATGCTGATTTTTAGCGCTGTTTTATAGGCGTTATTCCACGCGCTTATTCGTTTGACGGCCTCGCGGCAAACCCACCTACCGATAGCGATAATTAGCGGACTTTGCTCGGCTGCGGGGATAAAGACGCTAGGCGGTATAGCGCCTTTTACGCGCGACTCCCAGCGCAGCAGCGCTTCCGCGCCGATTAGCTTTTTGCCCGAAATTTCGTATTGCGGCTGAAAAACCAGTCTAAATTCTCTACCGAAGTCGGCGGAATTTAGCAGCATTTCAATATAGTTTTGCTCTTTGAGCCTGCGGCGCATATCCTCGTCAAAGAATGCGCAATCAGCCCAAGCGTCTTTTTTGGCCGAATTTAGCGCGGTTTCTGCTTGCAAGATAAGATCCTGCGGCGCCATCTCGCTGGTCTCGCTAACGCTAACGCCGATTTTGGCGTTTAGCAAAATTCTATATTCGTCGCTAAAAACGGGTCTTCTAACAAGCTCTAATATCTGCGAGGCGATTTGCTTTGCGCTATCGTCCGTCGCTTGCCGCAACGCTATTACGATATCGTCTCCGCCGAATCTTCCTACGAATGCGCGCCCGTTAAAAGCCGATTTTAAACGCCCAACGATCTGAGCTAGCGCGTCGTCGCCGGCGCGGCGCCCGTAAGTGTCGTTTACGGCTTTAAATCTACGCAGATCCAGCGCGTAAAGCCCTATATTTTCGCCTAGCGGCTTGGTTTTTAAAATTTCCTCTAAAATTTCCGAAAACCTCCTTCTATTTAACGCGCCCGTTAAATAATCGCTATCGCCCAGCTCTTTTAGCCTCGCGTTCGCTAGGTTTAGCTCGCTTACGCGCCGTTTTACGGTATCGTCCAAGCGTCGCCTGATAGCCTGCTCTTTTTTTATTAAAATTTTGTTGTTTCTAACGCTTGAAACGTTATGCGTAAGCACTCCGTAAAATAGCAGCAAAACCAGCGTCAAGGATAAAAGTGGCGCGTTTAGCGTCTGATCCGCCGCATAAATCATAAGCGCGCAAAGCGCCCCTAGCGTCAAAATTTTACCGACTAAAACGACGTGAAAATCGTTTCTGGTTTTACTAAAATTTATGCGCTTATCTTCGTCTAAATGCAAGCTCGCAAAGGCGAATATAAAAAAGCAAATTTGCAAAATGGCCCTTAAAATTTGCTCCGTATTTTGCCCTTTTATCTCGCTTAGCACGTAAAATAAATCGCGCGCCGTAAATATTAAAAGCGCGGCTAATAGCCAAAATAGCGAGCGTTTGCGCCAAAGCGCGCGCACCGTAAATCCCGCTATAAAAATCTCGCAAAATAGCGCCGTCTCAATCGCTACGAATACCATCTTTTCGTACGCCGTTAGGCTCTGCTCGCCCAAAGATACGTAAAAAAACCCCGTAAATACCGAAAATATCGCAAACGTATCGACCGCAGCCTGCAAAAGACCCCCGCCGCCGCTTAGGCAGCGCTTCGTGATTTTAGCCCCGCAAATAAATAACGATACGAAGGTTAATACGTATAAAATTTTGGCTAAATTTTGATACGCGGGAGAGCCTGCATAAAATATAATAAAAGCGAGGCGCGCCGCGTCTCCCGCGATCCATAGCGCGAGCGCGATCGCGACGAAGCCCCAGTAGTCCTTAAAATTTCGCGTTTTTAAAACGCGGTAAAACACGATCGCCGCAGCGTTTAGCTCAAAAAATACTCCCGCAAGCTCCCCCGCGCCCGCGATCGAAAGCGCGAAATATGCGGCTAGAAGCGCCGTAAGATAGTAAAAAAGGCCAGCGCGGTTATTAGTTAATTTCGCTAGCAAATTTTAGCTCGCCGCGCCCGATTTTTCGCGCCATCTTTCCCACTCGCCGCTAGCGTCTAGCTCGTTGCCCATAGCTTCGAAGCGCTCGTAATAAAATTCGGTAAATTCGCGCGTTTTAGCGTCTACGGGTAGGTAGCTACCCTCGCTTTGTACGCAAAATCGCTCCAAAAATTCGCGCGCGTCGCGTTTTGCCGCGTAATGGCGGGCAAGTTTAAAATAATTTTCCAGGCACGCGTCCTTAAATCTCTCGTAAGCCGCCTCGCTCGTATCCGCGATTAGCTTTTCGCCGTTAAATTTTAACGCGCCCGCGCTAAAAAGCAGGCTTAAATGAATAAGTCCCTCGCAGTAATACGCCCTAACCTCGCCCACGTTTTTCCAGCCGATAAGCCCCACGCTGCGCGAGATCAGCTCGGCAAATACGCCCTTTTTATAGCGCGCGTCCTCGTGAAAAAAGAAATTTACGAGCCCGCCCGTCGTAGCTTTGTATTCCTCGATAAATTTAAACGCGCCGCTTTTATTCATCGCGTTTTCGGTGTCGGAGCCGATAAATAAAATATGTCCGAACTCGTGTCCGATCGTGGAAATTTCGTAAATTTTCCTCCAAATTTCGGGTTTTAGAAATAAAATCTCGCGTCCGATATTTAAAAAATCAAGCTCGAAAATTTCGCTTGAAAGCCTGCTAAAAGGCTTTGCCTTCGCCGCTTCGTAGACGTGATTAACGAACGCGAAAATTTTCTTGCCGCAGCGCGCGCTCACGCTCTCGTCGTTAGGCACGACCTGCGCGCTAAATAGCCCGTTTAGCTCGGCGCCGTAATAAATCATCGGCACGCTTACGTAAAGCTGCGTGCGCTCTACGTTTGCTAATACCTGCTCATGCAAGGCGGCGAAATTTTCGCCGTCGGCGCCGATTCGCTCGCAGACTTTTTTATAGGTTCGCGCGATATTATCTTTCATCTCGCGCTCGTTTACGCCGCAAGTATCAGTTAGCCTCACGTCCCATTCAAGCGCGACCGCATGCGTGTACGCATCCTCGTAGTATTCTAGGGGATGACCGGGTTGCAGAGCGCCTTTAACCTCCATCCACGAAATCTCCGCCGCTTGCCAAGCGGGGATTACCCGCGAGTTATCGCTTTGGCTAAACGCCTCTTTTATCGCCTTAAAATATGCGATATAGCTTGCTCTTTGAGCTAAAATTTCGTCCGAATTTTCGCCGCTTAAAATTTCGTCC
>NZ_CAJPMA010000004.1 GCF_905371695.1 uncultured Campylobacter sp.
ACCCTTGTGATTTTATTGAGCTGCCAAAATTCGATAATAAGCGTTACTTTGATTATAGCGTCGCGATCCAAAAGAAATTTATAAAAGCCATTTCTGAAAACAAAGCCCCAAGCGCGGACATATTCTTTTTTTTGCTTCACGGACGTCGAAAAAATGAAGTATTAAGTTTAAAATTTAGCGATATAAATTTTAAAACTAGGACTTATACGATCCCGTTTAAAATTAATAAGGCTAAGCGCGATATGGTCTATAAAATGAGCGACGAGCTTTATAATAGGCTTTTTCGTAGATATATTGCTGCAAAAAATAAAAATATGCTTAACGGTTATGTATTTGTAAATCCGCAAACGGGCGAAAAGTATCAAGACTTACGAAAAAGCTGGAATTCTCTTTTAAAAAGAAATAATCTACCTAAAATCAGGCTGCACGACATCAGGCATCTAATCGGCACATATTCGATCAATTATCTTAAAATTCCCGTCGAGCAAGTATCTTTTACGCTTGGCCATACAAATATCACGACTACGCAAAAATACATTACCGCGAACGTCAAAAAATCCAAAGAAACTATTGAAAATTTGTTGCATTCCGTTTCAGAATAAATTAAGTAAGATTTTTAGAGCTTTCAAACACCGATAAATAGGGCGTTTGGTTGCGGAGGACGGATTTGAACCGCCGACCTTCGGGTTATGAGCCCGACGAGCTACCGCTGCTCTACTCCGCGATAAAAGGGGAAGTTTGAGTGGATGGGGTAAGAGGATTCGAACCTCTGAATGATTGGACCAAAACCAATTGCCTTACCGCTTGGCGATACCCCAACGTTTCAAAAAGAGACGTGATTATAACCATTTTTGTATGTTTTGTCAAGGAAATTTTTAAAATTTAGCCGAAATTTTGGCTAAATTTATAAAATTTCTCTCTGTCCTTTTGCGTTAAGCGAACTTAAAACGCCCATTTTTTCCATTTGCTCCAAAATATTCGCCGAGCGGTTATAACCTACGTTCAAGCGACGCTGCAAGTAGCTAATAGACGTCTTTTTTTCGCTTAGCACGATCTCTTTGGCCTCTTCGTAGAGCTCGTCTAGCTCGCCCGCGATCGCGGTACCGCCGCCTGCGCCGCCGCTAGCGCCCTCCTCGGCTAGAAATCTCTCGTCGTAGACCACCTCTTGCTGCGCTTTTAGGAAATTTACGATCGTGTCGATCTCTTTTTCGCTAGCAAAGGGCGCGTGCAGTCTGATGACGCCGGGACTTCCCGGAGGCGTAAATAGCATATCGCCGCGTCCTAGCAGGCTCTCCGCACCCATTTGATCTAGGATTACCTTGCTGTCGATGCGCTGACCGACGCGGTAACTGATACGGCTAGGTAAATTTGCCTTGATTAGCCCCGTCACGACATCCACGCTAGGGCGCTGGGTGGCTACGATGAGATGTATGCCGCTAGCCCTAGCCATCTGCGCCAGGCGCCCGATGTATAGCTCCACGTCCTTGCCGCTAGTCATCATGAGATCTGCTAGCTCGTCGATGATCACGACGATGTAGGGAAACTGCTCGCCGCCTTCTTCTTTCATCTTTTCGTTGTAGCTTTCGATGTTTTTCGTGCGCGTGTGGCTCATGATTTTATAGCGGCGCTCCATCTCGGCGACCATATTTGATAGCGCGGTGATGGCCTGCTTAGCCTGCGTGATAACCGGAGTTAGCAGGTGCGGGATGTCGTTATAGATGCTAAACTCAAGCATCTTTGGATCTATCATCATCAGACGCAGCGTCTGCGGACTGTTGCGATATAGCAAGCTTAGCAGCATTGCGTTTATGCCTACGCTCTTACCCGAGCCCGTCGTTCCCGCGATTAGCAGGTGAGGCAGCTTTTTTAGATCGGTGATAAATGGCGCGCCGACGATATCCTTGCCTAGCGCGATAGTTAGCGGACTACTCGAGTTTTTGAAAACTTCGCTATCTAAAATTTCTTTTAGGTAGATGGTTTCGATATTTTGGTTCGGCACCTCGATGCCTACGACGTCTTTGCCGGGTATGGGCGCTTGGATGCGGATAGTCTGCGCGCGCAGAGCCATCGCGAGGTCGTCTTGCAGGGTTAAAATTTTACTTACCTTGATATGCGGCGCAGGGCGAAACTCAAACGTCGTGACGATCGGCCCCGTGTACGTTCGCACGACGTCGCCGTCTATTTTAAATTTACGCAGTTTATCGAGCAGATCGGAGATCTTTTGATCGATTTCGGCTTCGTTTACGCTGTTTGAGCGCCTCGGCGGGTCGGCTAAAAATTTAAGCGGCGGCAACGCAAAATCCTTAGGCTTTTCGACCTTACCTTTTTCGATTTGTTCGAGTAGTTTTTTGTTTTCGGCGACTTCGCTTAGGATCTCGACGCCGTTTATATTTTTTCTTACGTACGTAGGCTCGTCAAGCTTTTCTAACTCGCTTAGATCGATATTTAAATTTTCGCCCTTATCTTCGCTTAAATTTTCATCTCTCGCACCGACTTCCACATTTTCGGCGTTTTGCGAAATTTCGGCTTGCGGCGCCTTTTTTACCTGCTTTTTGCGCTCCTCGTTAGGCGTTAAATTTTGCCTAGCTTGCGGCGCGGTCTCTTGCTTTTGCTCGTTTTCTTCTCTCAGACGCGTCTCGTTATCTACGAAAGCATGCCTTAAAACCGCTATAAAATCTTCTCCGAAAATCAGTCCCAAAGAGATGATAAAAAGCATTAAAATACAGACGCAAGTGCCGATCGCGCCTATTACGTCTTTGAGCGCAGCGTTGATATATCCGCCGACCGCGCCGCCGCTTTGAGCCGAGACGGAAATTGATTGCAACATTAAAAAAGCCAGCAAAAACAAAAAAATCCCCATTAAAAACTGCGAAAATTCTAAATCAAACCCTTTAAAATTTTTATAAATTACGTAAGCTAAGGCGATTAGCAAAAACGGGTAGACGTAGGCGAAAAGCCCGAAAAGGCGAAAATTTCCCTCGCCTATAAATTTACCGACCGAACCTACGAAATCGGCGGTCGGAGCAATCGTAGCGATACCGAAAAATATTAAAACGCAAGTAACGACTGTTAAGATTGATTGGCGTAAAATGATAAATCCTTTGAAATTTAAAAGCCAGATTATAGCACGCTAACTTTAAAATTTCAAAGAAGCGCCCGAGCGAGCGCTTAATTACATATAATTTAAAAGGCTTAGCTGGTTGATTTTAGAAGTCGCCGAAAGCATCGCCTGATAAGAGAGCGTCTTTTGCGTAAAATTTAGATACGCTTCGGCGTAATCGGCGTCTATAACTTCGTTTTTAACCGTCTGAACGTTTACTTTCATCGTAGTCGCGCGCTCGTTAGTCGTAGTTATTAGCTTCGTCATCGAGCCGATTTTAGTCGTACTTTTATTTACGTGATCCATCAGGTGGTCGATGCGCTCGATCGCGCCTTGCATGCCGGTATTTCTAGGATCGCCGTGCTCCGAACTAGCACGGTAATAGCCGTGTCTGACCGCATCTATCATTTTATTTAGATCGTCGAATATATTAACCCCCGGCTCGTCGATCGTAATAGCGTTATTTGCAGAAAATTTAAATGCCGATCCGCCACCTTGGCTAGTGGCGGGCGTAGTACCCGTGCTGTCGCCGTAAAACGTCTGCACGTTTGCAGTTTCTTCATACATCGATAATTCCACTTTCGTCTTTGCAGTGGTTTTATCCGTAAGCGAAATTTTACCCTTGTCCGTCATCTCGACTTCGACCGCGCCTTTACTAAGTCCTATCGCCGTTTGATACTGCGCGTAGGTCGTGCCGGCCGGTAAATTTTCGCTGGCTACCATACCGATGATGTCGTTAATTTGTCTATACGTCACGTCTTTGGTTTGCGTTTTTAACTGGCCTGTCGGGTTTAGCGGCGAGTTATATTCGCTAGCGTGCCACACGTCGAACGGCCCCGACGTAACGCCGGTAGCAACGTCCGTTACGCTAAATTTCGCCGTTTGCGCCGTAGGAACGGCTGGCGGATTAGCCTCGTGTCCTAGATCGATGCTGACTTTAAATTTTCTACCGTTAATAGAAGTAATATCCATACCGATTTTTTTGTCGTCGATATTGTATCTATCGGTCGGATTGCCGTAGCTATCGTTATATCTTACCTTCGTTCCCGCCGCCTCGCTTATCGTAGTAGACGCCGTCGCGTACGCTCCGCTAGCGCGCGCGATTTGCGTGATATTTCCCGTCACTTGATTGTCTTTTTTGTCAAATCTCACTCTATCGTAGTCGAAAGAATTAGTCGCGCTACCGTTATTATCGTAAAATTTACTCTTCGTAAAATCGGTAATATGAACGTTGCCCGCGTTTGCCTGCGTTTCTAGCGCCGCCATAGAGTTTTGGCTAGCTGGCGACGTGCCTGCCGCATCTGCGGCAATAGCTCCCGCAAGCCCCGCTTTATTAGGCGAAATTTGCGTTGCGGCTACCATTTGAAAATCTAGCGTCTGATTACCCTTCGTAAGGTCTTTTACGTTAATTTGCCCGTCGTTATTGATAGAAACTTCGACTACTTTTGAAGTCGCGGTATTTCCGAATTCCATTCCGATTTTATCTAGCAGTCCTTGTATGCTAGACTCCGCCGTCATCGAAAATTTGCTATTAAAGCTCGTTCCGTCCGTTTTCGTGCCTTGCAGATAAAAATAGGTATTGGGAAAATTTACGTTTGAGTCGCGAAAATCGTAATCGCGGTTGATGCTAGGATTTGCGCTCGCGCTATCGCTAGCGTATTTCATTCCTATCATATCTTTGATCTTACTATCTTCGTTTAAGTATTTAGGCGCTTCGTCTAATCCCGCTCTTCTATTATCTACTAGGCTTACGTTCGTGGTTAATTTCTTGTTATAGTCGTTATCCGAGCCTAGAAACAAGTCGCGACCGGGGATATTATAAGGCAATTCGACCTGTGCTCCGCCGTGCGTTTTCATCTGATCGTTGTTGCCCTGATATTTGCCGCTACCGTTAATCGGCTTGGTATCCACCGCGCTACCGGAAAATAAAAACTGCCCGTTTATCGAAGTGTTCGCGATATTCATCAAGTGATTGCGGATACCTTCTAGATCGTTTGCTAGCGCTTGCAACGAGGTCTCGCTATGCACGTCACTAGCGGCTTGGATGAGCTTGGTTTTAAAATTTTCAAGCTGCTTTTCAAAAGACTGCAACGCTTTGTCGGTATTTTTTGAAAAATTTACAGACTTTGAAGTGGCTTCTAAAACCTGATCTAGCGTTGTAATCTCGTAATCAAGCCTCATTGCGTCGTTATACGTCGTCGCGTCCTCGTAAGACTGCTGGATTTTAAGCCCGCTTGAAATTTGTTGATGATGTTTGTTTATGCCCGCCATGCCTTTTTGGTAATCGTAAAGCGTCTGACTGTGTTTTAGCTGATTGGTCATTCTCATTTTAAAATCCTAAAATTTTATTTACGCTAACAAGCAAATTTAATTCCTATTTGGCTAGTATCGGACGATATTTAAATTCCTTTATATTATAATGTGCGTTTTAAAGGATAAAAATGAAAATTTTATTTTCCCCCAGCGAGAACAAGAGCAAAATTTCAAACGGCAAGAAGCTTTGTGTAGAAAAACTGATTTTTCCGCATTTATACGAAAAACGGCTAGGAATTTTAAAAAGCTACGACAATTTTATCGGCTCGGCAAGCGACAAGGAACTTTGCAAACTATTCGGATTTAAAAATTTAAGCGGCGAAGACGGCCTGCGTAAAAGTATATTTAAAAAAGGCTGCGCAAAGGCGGTATTGCGTTACGACGGAACGGCGTACCAAAATTTAGGTTACTTAAATTTAAGCGCGCCCGCGCGAAATTGGATCGAGAAAAACGTGCTTATATTTTCTAATTTATTCGGAATTTTACGCGCGAGCGACGAGATCCCCGAATATAAATTAAAACAAGGCGAAAAATTTAACGGTCTTGATTTGGCTAAATTTTACAGGCTAAATTTTAGCGCCGCAATCGATGAAATTTTAAATAATGACGATGTGATCGATCTTAGAGCGGGATTTTACGAAAAATTTTACGAGATTAAAAAGCCCTATACGAGCTTTAAATTTTTAAAAGACGGCAAGGCGCTAAGCCACTACGCAAAGGCTTATCGCGGCAAAATTTTAAATCTCGCCGCGCAAAATTCGGTCAAAACCGCAGACGAACTAATCGCGTTAAATTTTGAAAATTTAAGGCTCGTCGATATCAAAAAAATCGGGCTAAAAAACGAGCTGCTCTTTGAAATTTGCTAAAATTTCGCCTAAAATTCGCGATTTTTAGAAAAAATTTGCAAAAAAAGGGCTAAAATTCGCAAAAAGCTATTGTGTTTTTTTGAAAAACGTTGTAAAATGCGCGATCGTAACACTTCAACAAAAGGATAGCTCATGAAAAAAGCTGAATTCATTCAAGCTGTTGCCGAAAAGGCCGGTCTTTCTAAAAAAGACACTACTAGCGCAGTTGACGCTACGCTAGAAACAATCTCTGCGCTACTTACAAAAGGCGATTCTATTAGTTTTATCGGCTTCGGTACTTTTAGTACGGCTGATAGAGCAGCTAGAAAAGCTCGCGTTCCCGGAACTAAAAAAGTAATCGACGTTCCTGCTAGCAAAGCCGTAAAATTTAAAGTAGGTAAAAAACTTAAAGAAGACGTAGCTAACGCTAAAAAAGCTAAGAAAAAATAATTTAGCTTGGTTTTAGGCTCGCTAAACGGCGAGCCTTTTTTATTTTTAATCGTTTTTACATTATGCCTGAGTGGTGAAACTGGTAGACGCGCCAGACTCAAAATCTGGTAAGGGCAACCTTGTGTCGGTTCGAGTCCGACCTCAGGCACCATTGCTTTTTTAAAGCCCATAAAATCCACTAAAATACGCACTTTATAAAAATATTTAAGTTCGAAAAAACCGCGAAATAGTAATAGAAATAGGTTAAAACTTCCTTCTTTTACTTCCTTTCCTATTTTAAATTTCATAGTAACGCAAATTTTACCGATACGATGCCGAAAAATTACTGGCCGATTTTAAAGTCTCTAAAATTCTCGAATTTTACGGCAAAATCACAAAATAGCGTATTTTACGCCTATCATCAAATACTAAATTTCACAAACAATTAACCTGCATTTAATCTTTACGCTACTATAATTTGCGCTTAAAAATTTTAAGAGTTAGTATTATGAATTTCGTCCCTTTATTTTCAATATTCGTATTGATCGCGACCGGTTTTTTTGCTAAAAAAATAGGCCTTCTAGAACAAAAACACTCCATTTTATTCGTCGATTTCGTACTTTGCTTTGCCATTCCGGCGTTAATTTTCGATAAAGTCTATCACGTAAATATCGACGCATCTCTGATAAACACCATAGCGACGGGCTTTGGATCTACGTTAGTAGGTGCGCTAGTCGCGCTGGCTTTGGGCTGGGCGCTAAAATTTTCAAAAGCCACCGTCGTAAGTATGGTCATGCTTAGTCTTTTCGGCAACACCTTATTCGTAGGTATGCCCGTAGTTCAGGGTTTCTTCGGCGACGAGGTACTAAACGAAGTTATCTTTTACGACCAGCTAGCTACTTCTATCCCGCTTTCTATCCTAGGGCCTCTCATCTTATCTTTCGGCGCGCCGGAAAAGGTCTCGCTTTTTCAAAATGCATTGAAAGTGCTAAAATTTCCGCCTTTTATCGCACTGATTTGCGCCTTTTGCTTTAAAGAAATTCCGCTTCCGGATTTCATATTCGCACCGCTTAGAATGTTTGAGGGCAGCGTCACGCCCGTAGCGCTCTTTGCGATCGGCGTCGGGCTAAATTTTTCAAGCATAGCAAGCTCTTACAAAAGCGTCAGCGTCGTTTTATTTTGCAAAATGATAGTGCCTGTGGCAGTCTTTTTCGTGGTCACTAAAATTTTAGGCGTGCAGATAAATCACACTTGGCTCGTCGGACTTTTTCAATGCGCGATGCCGCCGATGGTGCTAGCAAGCGCTATGGTTATGAAGGCGGGACTTGATAGCTCGCTAGCCATATCCGCCGTAGCGATGGGCGTCGGTTTTAGCTTTATCGCGTTTCCGATTTATTCTTTGCTGTTTATGTAAATTTCACGTTCGCTTCACTCTTTGTCGCTACTATTTCATTAAATCTTTTTTAAAGGAGACAAAATGAAAAAGTTAGTTCTAGTCGCGCTTGGCGCAATGGTGGTAAGTTCGGTAGTATTTGGCGCCGATATGGCTATGGAGAAAAAGGACGGCATGATGGAGCCCAAAAAGGAAATGTCTAGCGACATGAAAAAGGACGACATGGCCATGAAGAAAAGCGACAGCATGAAAAAGGACGACATGTCCATGAAAAAAGGCGACAGCATGAAAAAAGATGACATGTCTATGAAAGAAATGAAAGACGATACGAAAAAAGGAATGTAATGGCTAAAATTTTGCTCGCGGAGGACGACGAAACGCTACTTGAAATGATAAGCGAGTATCTACATGAAAATGGCTTTGAAGTGGTTGCTTGCTTGGATGCTAAAAGTGCGTTAGATGCGACTTACGAGCAAAATTTCGATATTTTGGTTCTTGACGTAAAACTCCCCAAGGGCGACGGGTTTTCTCTTTTGTCGTCCTTACGCGCTGCGGGTATCGATGCTCCGGCAATATTTACTACCTCTTTAAACGACGTAGACGATGTAGAAGCGGGTTTTAAAAGCGGCTGCGACGATTATTTAAAAAAGCCATATGAGCTAAAAGAGCTATTAATCCGCATTAAATCGCTTTTAAAAAGAAATTTTAGCCATTTAAGCGGCGATTTTATCCAGCTTGAAGGCGGGTTTAAATTTTGTCCGCAAAGTAAAATTTTAACCAAAAATAACGAGCAAATCGCGCTTTCAAATAAAGAAAGCGAACTTTTAGCGCTATTTTTACAAAACAAAAACCGCCTTTTAAGCAAAGACGAAATTTTCGCTAAAATTTGGGCTTTTAGCGACGAGCCTAGCGAGCAGAGTCTGCGCGTCTATATCAAAAATATACGCCGAATTTTAGGAAAAGACGCGATCGTCAATAAACGCTCCGACGGATACGTCTATGTCTGAAAAAGCCAAAATTCTGGCTAAAATTCTATCCCTTTATCTGATAACTAGCCTACTTTTTTTAGGCTATTTTTTCAAAACCGATTACGATATGAAAAAAGAAGCGCTTATTTTGGGCGAAGTTAAAAATTTAAAAGAGATAAAGATGGGAATTTACATGCAAGCGCGCATAAACGGTCTTGATGGGGTTAGAAAACTTACCCAAGACAAAGGCGTAAAAACTTGCATTTTAATGCCTGGCAATAAAATATTTTACGCAGACGAGTCATGCGAAAACCCCGCGCAAAATATATTTATTAAAGATGGCAGAGTTGCAATTTTTGAACCTATACAAAGCATGGACGCAAACGCGTCAGATGGGCTTGCGCTCGCCAACATAGTGCTGACGGGTAAGAGCGTGAAGGCTGAAATTCTTACCTTACGCATAAAAACCGCACTAAATTTATGCGCTTCGCTAGCGGCGATTATGATCGTGGCGTTTTTCCTAGCTAGGCTTGCGTTGATGCCGCTTTATGCCAAAATCGCAGCATTAAATCGCTTCATAAAAGACTCGACGCACGAGATCAAAACTCCGCTTAGCGTCATTTTAATGAGTATTGAAACGACGGATAAATCAAATTTTAACGAGCGAAATTTAAAGCGCCTAAATAACATCGAGCTAGCCGCAAAAAGCCTTAGCGCGATATACGACGGGCTTGTAATGCTAAGTTTTAACGCAAAAAAGCACAGCAAAAAAGAGCTAATTGACCTTAAAAAACTAACTACGCAAAGACTTGAATACTTTGCGCCTTTTTTTGCCAAACGCAAGCTAAATTTAAGCATAAAACTAGATCCTGCCAGCATAAATGCAAATCAAGAAGAGATGTCGAAAATTTTGGATAATCTACTAGCAAATACCGTAAAATACACAAATTTAGGCGGGTATGCGCAAGTGATCTTACACCAAAACTATCTTGAAATAACAAATAGCGGCGAGGGGATAGATAAGGCGGCTCAAAGTAAAATTTTTGAACGATATGTGCGGTTTAACGAAGATGCGGGAGGCTTTGGCATAGGTCTTGCGCTAGTTAAGCAGTGTTGCGAAAAAAACGGCATAAAAGTAAGCTGTCAAAGCGAACCGCAAAAAGAGACGAAATTTACGCTTGTTTGGTAATAAATTCGCGCGTAAATTTCGGGTGGTCTGACGGTGGGATTGCAGCGCTAGGCGGCGAAGCATATAAACGGCTCGCGCGGAGCGGACTTTGTGCAATTTTGCTTGGGCAGTTTATCTTAAACGATCTACGTTTTATCCTCGCAAAATTTTACTCTTGCGACTGCGCCTTTGGTTTTCCGATTTAAATTTTAGCGCCCGCTACCTATCGCCGCACTCAAAAGCAAAATAGGCGCCGCGCCTAACGGAGCCCTTCACAGCTAGAATTTCTCATAGCCACAGGTATCGTCAAGATATTTACAACCCCAACTAGCGCTTTTAGCGGTCGCCATGCTCTTTGTATACGGCAAAAGCTAAACTCGCGCCGCCTCTCTCTCGTAAAATTTCATTATCTTTTTATGCGCCAAAAGCGAGGCGTAGAGTATCGCGGCGCCAAAGGCGAGGCGCAGCAAATCCGCGTCCTTGTGCCAAAATACCAAATTCACGACGATCGCGGCCGGGATTAGCGCGTTATTCATAATCGCAAGCACACCGCTATCGACCTCGCAAGCGCCCTTATTCCATAAATAATACCCTAGCCCGCTAGCGCCCGCGCCCAGCCAAAGCAAGACTAAAATTTGCGTCAGATCGGGCGTAATTTTCTCGAAATTTCCAAAAGCCGCAAAAGCCGCGAGCGTAACGGCTAGCGCGCCGAAATGAAAATATCCGAACGTCTCTTTTTGGCTCGCATTTTCGTATTTTTCTAGCAAAATTTTATACGCGCTCTGCCCGAAGCCAAAGCACAAATTCGCCGCCTGCACGAGCAAAAAGCCCGTTAAAAAGCCCGCGTTTACGTTTCCGTATTTAATCACTAACGCGCCCGCGACAGCGACTGCGACGCTAATTAGATAAAGTTTGCGAAATTTAAAGCTAAAAGCGTCGTAAACCAGCGTCACGTAAAACGGCGTAAATATCGTAAATAGCGCGACTTCGGGCACGCTAAGATACAAAAACGAATTGTAATAAAAAAGATACATAGCCCCGATCTGCACCGCGCCGATCGCCGCCGTGCCTAACGCCAGACCCGCCGGTACGCCGCGAAATTTAGTAAACGGCAAAAATACGAGCGACGCCAGCGCCACGCGCGCGACGACGGCGAAATAAGCGTCAAGCTTGCCCGCGATAAATTCGCCGATCAAACTAAAACTAAACGCCCACAAAATCGTAACGAATAATAGCTTTTTCACTCTTTTATCCTTTTTGCGATATCCTCGCCGCTTTCAAAGAGATATTCGAGCTTTTTTATCTCCGCTTCGTCGCGGTCTAGGATAAAATTTAGCTCGTTTTGGAATTCTTTGTTTAATAAAAACAAAAATTCGCCGTATTTTTTATCGCCGCGGGCGTAAATTCGCGCTAAATTTTGAAAAACGGGCTGCGTATCTTTACGTTCTAGCTCGGCTATTTGCAGTCTCGCGTTTAGCTCTTTTATACTAGCTTCAAGCGAACCTAGTTTCGCCCTAAGCGCGTTTTTAGCGTCGTTTAGATCAAGCGCGGCTTTTTGCTTTTCGATGCGAGCCTTTTGCTCCTCGCGGCTAACGGTTAAGCTATCGGGCAAATTCCACTTAAACTCGATCATAGGTTTATTATTTGCCGCGTATTTACTTATGACCTCCGAAGTCGTTTTATCGGAAGTTTTAAAGCTATCGTTGTCTAGATATTGCGTGTCTTTTAGATAAATTTTAGGCATTATTTTGCTAGCTTGCTTATCGTTTGCGCTTTGTTTCGCCCCTAGCGCGTGCTCTTTTGCATAAAGCGCCGCGTTCGTCGCCTCGCGAGAGAAATCTGGCGTTTCAATCGTGCTACCATCGATAAAATCAAGCTCGCCGTTTGAAAGTAAATTTATGCGCGATTTTAGCTCGGTTTGTTTTAACCCAAGCTCTTCCAGCTCGCTTTTTGCCGCGTTTAAAGCAGCGCTAAGCCCTTCGAATTCGCTCGCGTCTATCTCTTTAAATTCCAGCCAAAATTGCGCGTCAAAGAGTAAATTTTCTAAAATTTCCGCCCGCGCTTTTTCGAGATTTATTAGCGAATTTACCGCTACGGCGTTAAAATAGATTTTACCTATTAAAAGCGCGGTTAAATTTTTAAATTCTTCGTTTTTATAAACCTGCTCGCTATTTTGGCGTAGCAAGATTTCGCTCGCTGCCTCGCTCGCTCCGCCGTCAAATAACAAATACTCGATCTTTGCCGTGACGCCTCCGGTTTTGGTTACGTATCCGCCCTGCTCTTTGGGGATAAAGGTATATCTTGCGTCGATTTTAAAATTTAGACGGCTATCTTGGGCGCCCTCTTGCGGTTTTTTACTAAAATCGCGCAAATTTCGAAGTTCGGCGCTTTGCGCAAGCGCCAAAATTTCGCTCAAATTTCCGCCCAAAAGCGCGCAGGAGAACGCTACTTGTAAGATTAAAATTCTCATAACTAATGAAAGCTTTTTACGAGATTTCCGACGAGCAAATTCCACCCATCCACGAGTACGAAAATAAGCAATTTAAAGGGTAACGAGATCATTACCGGCGGCAGCATCATCATACCCATCGCCATTAGCACCGAGCTTACGACCATATCGATGACTAAAAACGGCAAATAAAGCAAAAACGCGATTTCAAACGACGTTTTTAGCTCGCTTATCATAAACGCGCTCATAGCGATCGTTAAAGGAATTTCGTCGACGTTTGCGGGATTTGGCAAATTTCTAATGCGAAAAAATAGCGCCAAATCCTTCTCGCGCGTATTTCTTAGCATAAAATCCTTAAACGGCTTCGCACTTTTTTCAAACATCTCTTCATAGCCGATTTGCTCGTTTAGATAGGGTTTTACGCCCTGTTCGTAGCTTTCTTTGCCGACGGGCTCCATTATAAAGAAAGTAAGTACCATCGCAAGCGAGATGATAACGGTAGAAGGCGGAACGGTCTGCGTTCCCATCGCTTGGCGCAAAAATGAAAATACGATAACCAGCCGCAAAAACGACGTCATCATAAATATTAACCCCGGCGCCAAAGCCAAAATCGTTAAAAATATTAAAACGTTTAGCGAATTTACCAGCTGCTGCGGCGATGACGGCGAGCTAAGGCTTAAATTTACGGTAGGCAGCGCCTGTTCGGCACCCAAAACCGTACAAAAAAGCCCTGCAAAAACAAAGACCAGTAGCGCCCTCATCGGCTATTTTTCCATATCGAGCACGCTTTTTTTAGCCGCGTCTCTTTGTTTTCTATCTAACGAAACGAAGTGAATTTCTACGCGATTGTTTTTTGCTCTGCCCTCAGGCGTAGCGTTACTAGCAAAAGGCTCGTACGACGCGCGACCGGAGGCAATCAAGCGTTTGGCGTCCACGCCGTTATTCATTAACTCTTCGACCACGCTTATCGCTCGCGCGGTAGATAGCTGCCAATTATCGGTAAAGCCCGAATTCGCGCTCGGCTTTTCATCGTCGGTATATCCGATGACGTCGGTTTTAACTTCGCTTGGCATCTTGGCTACGACCATCGAGATTCGCTTTAAAAATAGCCTTGCGTCGTCGCTTTCGATGGTCGCTTTATCTCGCTCAAATAGCAAGCTTGCGGGTAGCCTTAAAATAAAGCCGTCCTCGCTCTCTTCCATACTAAGCTCGGGCGAGCCGCTGGCGGCTAGCAGCTCGTTGATAACCTTAACGGTGCCGGCCATTTCCTCTTTGCCGTTTTTGTCTTTATTGGTTTTGGTTATTTTGCTTTGCGCTTCAGTTTCACGCTGATCTTGTACTTCTGGGCGCGCTCCGCCTTCTAACACGCCCAAAGCTCCGGCTAGCGAGCCGACAGCGGCTTCCATCTTTTTAGCGTCCATCGTCGCCATAGAAAGTAGCAAAACGAAAAAGCAAAGCAACAGCGACATAAGGTCGCCGAACGTCGCCAGCCACTCGGGCATGCATTTAGGGCACTCTTCGGGTTTAATTAATTTCGCCATTTAAATTTTACTCGAACTGGCTTTTTCGCTCTTTCGGAGGCAAGAACGCGAGCAGTTTAGCTTCCAGCGTGCGCGGGTTGTCGCCCGATTGTATCGCCATTATACCTTCGATTACGACTTGTTTTTCCAGCGCCTCGTCGCCGTCTCTGATAGATAAGATATTCGCCACCGGCGCGCCGATAATGTTACCGATCATCGCGCCGTATAACGTCGTAAGGAGAGCGACCGCCATCGAAGGACCTATCGCGCTAGGATCTGACATGTTAAGTAGCATCGCGACCAGACCGATTAGCGTTCCGATCATTCCCATCGCGCCCGCAAATCCGCCCACTTGCTCGAAAATTTTAATATTTCCGCCGTGCCTAGCGCTTGACTGTTCCATATCGATTTCAAGCAGCGCCCTAATAGCATCGGGCTCGTTACCGTCCACCGCCATTGAAAGCCCTTTTTTTAAAAATAAATTCGTCTCGTTATTTACGTCCGTTTCTAGGGCTAAAATTCCGTCTCGGCGCGCTTTCGTCGAGTAATCGACGAGTTTTTTAATGGTCTCGGGTAAATTTACCAGTTGCGGCTTTACCGCTATGCCGTAAAATTTGCCGATACCTTTTAGAGTATCCATCTTAAAGCCGACCATCATAACGCCGATAGTACCGCCTACGACGATCATTACGGACGGGATATCGATATACGGACCGACGCCCACGCCTATCGCCATAGAACCGACGAGCAATATCATAGTTAAAGCCCAACCGACAACGGTTCCTAAATCCATTTTAACTCGCTTTTTAATAGTGTAATTTAAAGGGCCTATTTTATTTAGTTTTAGTTGAAAATAACGTAAATTTAAAAATTTTATTTGCCAAATTTCGATAAAATCGACCGAAATTTTTAAAAAGGCTATAAATAATGAACGACACCTCAGTGATAATTCTAGCCGCCGGACTCGGCACGAGAATGAAATCCGCGCGCCCGAAGGTATTATTCGAACTTTGCGGCGAACCGATGATAATCCATGTTTTAAAACAAGCCTACTCCGTCTCAAACGACGTTAGCGTAGTACTTTACTACGAAAAGGAAAAAATCGAATCCGTTATAAAAAATATTTTTCCGCAAACTAAAATTTACGCGCAAGATTTGGCGAATTTTCCAGGTACCGCAGGCGCGCTAAAAAACGTTGAATTATCAGGCAAGAAAATCATCGTAACCTGCGGAGATATGCCGCTCGTTAAAGCGACTGACCTTATGCGGTTAGCCGCAAACGACGCGGATATCTCGCTTAGCGTTTTTGAGGCGGCAGACCCCTACGGATACGGCCGCGTCATCATAAATAACGGCAAAGTAGAAGCCATCGTCGAGCAAAAAGACGCGACCGAAACGCAAAAAATGATAAAAAGCGCAAACGCCGGCTGCTACTGCTTTAAAAGCGAGGTTTTGCGCGAGATTTTGCCACTCATCGGCAACGAAAACTCGCAGAAAGAATTCTACCTAACCGACGCGATAAAAATCGCAAACGAGCGCGGCCTAAAATGCTGGGCCATCAGCGTCGAAGAGCAAAATTTCATGGGTATAAACGATAAATTTCAGCTCAGCATAGCAGAAAATTTGATGCAGGACGAGATCAAGAAAAATTTGATGAAAAGCGGCGTGCTAATGCGTCTGCCAAATAGTATTTACATCGATGCTAGAGCAAAATTTGAAGGCGAATGCGTAATCGAAGAAAACGTAAGCATCATCGGAGAGTGCGTCATCAAAAACTCCGTCATCAAAAGCGGCTCGGTCGTAGAAAACTCCGTCGTCGAGGACTCGGACGTCGGCCCGTTAGCGCACCTGCGCCCAAAATGCGAGATTAAAAACACTCACATCGGAAATTTCGTCGAGCTAAAGGCGGCGAGACTAAACGGCGTCAAGGCGGGCCACCTAAGCTATCTGGGCGACTGCGAGATAGGCTCCGGCACAAACGTAGGCTGCGGCACGATCACGTGCAACTACGACGGCAAAGCCAAGCATAAAACGATAATCGGCAAAAACGTCTTTATCGGCTCGGACACCCAGCTAGTAGCCCCCGTAAAAGTCGGTGACGACGTGCTAATAGCTGCAGGAAGCACCGTAACTAGCGACGTACCAAGCGGCGCTCTAGCCATCAGCCGCACGAAACAGGTAAATAAGGAAGGCTTTTTTTATAAATTTTTTAACGACGCAAAAAGCGACGAAAATGCTAAAAAATAAAAAAATTTTGCTCGCGGTTTGCGGCAGTATCGCGTTTTATAAGGCTTATGAGATCTTATCCGCGCTAAAAAAAGAGGGTGCGGACGTGCGCGTTATGCTTAGCGAAGGGGCGCTTAAATTTTGCTCGGGAGCGGGCTTTGAAGCGCTATGTGAGCATAAAATTTTAACCTCGCGCACGGAGAGTTGGCAGGACGGACTAAATCACATCGCCTACGCCAAAACCGATCTTATCTTGATCGCGCCCGCGAGCGTAAATACGATAAACAAGCTTGCAAGCGGCATTTGCGATAACGTTTTCATGCAGACTCTGATCGCTAGCCCGGCTCCCCTACTCATCGCGCCCGCGGCCAACGACAAAATGATAAATCACTTCGCCACGCGCAAAAATTTCGAGTTTTTAGCGGCAAACGGTGCGAGATTTATCGAGCCGGTAGAAAAAACCCTAGCCTGCGGCGACACGGGCAAAGGCGCGCTGGCAGACGTTTCGACGATAATCTACGAAACCAAAAGAATGCTAACGGAGCCAAAATTTAAAGGACAAAAGGTGGTTGTAACGGGCGGCGCCACGAGCGAAAAGATCGACGACGTAAGAGCCGTGACGAATCTATCCAGCGGTAAGATGTCGCGAGCACTTGCCGACGCATTTTACTACGCGGGTGCGGACGTGACGCTGATAGCTAGCTTTGAGACGGCGAACGCGCCCTATAAAACGCTCAAATTTCAAAGCTCGGCGGAGCTAAAAGAGCTACTGCACGCAAATTTGACGGACGCAAATTTGCTCGCGATGGCGGCTGCAGTTAGCGACTACGTTCCAAAAACCAAATTTGAAGGCAAGCTAAAAAAGCAAAACTTAGGCGAAATTTGGACGCTAGAGCTAGCGCAAAATGACGATGTTTTGGGCTCTTTGGCGGATTTTAAAAACGTCAAAAAAATCGGCTTTAAAATGGAAACGGACGCCGCAAACGCCATGCAAAACGCGAAAAATATGCTCGAAAAAAAGAGCCTAGACGCCATTTGCCTAAACGTGCTGGGCGGCGATATAAATTTCGGCTCCGATAGCACGCAAATCACCTTTATCACGCATCGCGGCGCACAAAATATCGCGCTAACGTCCAAAGAGGACGCGGCGCGGCAAATCGTAAATTTAGCAAGCACGCTATGATAAATCCCGTCTCACGAGTGCAAAAAATCGCAAGCGGCGGCGCTGGCACGGCTCTAAACGCGAACCTACCCATCAGTATCAAAGTCGCCGAAAAGACGGGCTACAATCGATACAATCTCAAAATGGGCAACAAAATCCTAAGCACGAAAAGCATGAAAAGCCTCGACGTGGACGGCGAATACTGGGGCGAGATCGCAAGCGGCACCGAAAATATTGTGATAAGAAATCTCTTTAAAAAGCCGAATTTAGCCTACGCCGCGCCTGAGGGACTCGCGCTGATAGAAAGACTGATAAGCGAGCCCGATCTAAACTGGTTTTATGAATATATATTTAACGGTCTTAGCGCGGCAGACTCGCGAGAAACGTTTGAAAATCTAGCCCAGATGCTGCTTGCGCTGCAAAAAAATATCATTAATATTTCGTTTGTTTATAACGGCGCAAAAGGCGTTTTCCAGATGAAATTTGACGGCGCCCGCACGAGTCAAATTTACCTCGTTTTTTCAAATTTCGCTCCGATTATTTTCACGCTAAAGGGCGGGCAAATAATCAGTGCACAAACGCCGTTTGACAAGGTTGCTAGGCTATTGCGAGACGAGTTTGACTGCGAAGTGCAAACGACGCAAAACATCGCCGCTTTTTTTGATCCAAGCGGCAAAATAATTGATTTTAAGGGCTAAAATGAACGAGCTAAATCACCTAGCTATCATCATGGACGGCAACGGCAGATGGGCTAAGCGCCGCGGTTTGCTACGCACCAAAGGGCACGAAACGGGCGCGAACGTCGTGGAGCAGATGTGCGAGTTTTGCATCGACGAGGGCGTGGCGGTGCTGAGTCTATACGCATTTAGCACCGAAAATTGGAAGCGTCCAAAGAGCGAAGTGGCGTTTTTGATGGAGCTTTTGCATAAATTTTTGCTCTCAAAACGCGAGAGCTTTATCAAAAACGGCATCAAATTTAACGTTATCGGCGACGAAAGTCCGCTAAGCGACAAGCTAAAAAACGAGATTAAGGAGATCAAAAACGCAACCGCGCAAAACTCTAGGCTAAAGCTAAATTTGGCCCTAAACTACGGCGCAAAAGATGAAATTTTAAGAGCCTTTAGAAGATTTTGCGAAAAAAACGGAGGAGAGTTTGACGCCCAAAATCTAGCTCTAAATTTAAGCGAAGATAACCTGCAAGCCTGCCTTGATGAGCCCGTGCCCATCGACCTTCTCGTGCGCACCGGCGGCGAGCAAAGACTATCAAATTTTATGCTTTGGCAGGCTAGCTACGCCGAGTTTGCCTTTACGCCCACGCTTTGGCCTGATTTTACGAGAGAAGAGCTTGGCGAGATAGTCGCAAATTTCCGCGGCAAGAACAGACGCTTCGGCGGGTTGTAACCTGTTTTTAAAGCTTTTTTGCGTAAAATCGCACATTTAAATTTTAGGATTTATAATGGAAATTTTTGAAATTTTAGCGGTCGTATTTTTTATTTTCGGTATCTGCGTAGGCTCGTTTTGCAACGTTCTAATCTACCGCTTGCCGCGCGGCGAGAGCGTAAATTTCCCCGCTTCGCACTGCCAAAGCTGCAACTCGCCTTTAAAATTTTATCACAACGTCCCGATATTTTCATGGCTATTTTTGCGCGGAAGATGCGCGTTTTGTAAAGAAAAAATTAGTATCCAATACCCGTTAGTCGAGTTTTTTAGCGGGGTTTTGGCGCTGGTAAGCCTTTTTATAGAATGCGGCGCTATTTGGGGCGACGGCGAAATTTTAACCGCGCAAAGCGTCTTTAATGCCGCGATTTCGGCGCTTTGTTTCATCAGCTTGCTTTCTCTTTCGATAATCGATCTACGCTACAAAGCCGTCCCCGACGCGCTTCTTTACGCGGCGACTTTATTCGCGCTAGCCTATGCGGGGGGTATGGTTTTTTGGAGCGGCGAGTGGGACGCGCTGCTAAATGCGGGTTATTTCGCGCTTGGATTTTGGCTGCTACGCGCGGGCGTGAGCCTAGCGATGAAGCGCGAGGCAATGGGTAGCGCGGATATTTTTATCGCGGCGGTAATCGGCGCTATTTTGCCTTGGAAACTTGCCCTTGCGGCGATTTATATAGCCGCGATTTTAACGCTACCCGCATACGCGGCGGTGCAAAAAAAGGGCTACGAGCTAGCCTTCGTACCGTTTTTGGCGGCGGGACTTTTTATTACCTACGTCTTTAAAACGCAAATTTTTAGTCTTTTGGGCAGCCTTTTATGAGTCGCGTAAACCGCTACCTTCTCTACAACTTTTTAAGCACTTTCGCATCGCTATTTAGCACGCTTTTTCTTATAATGTCGATCGTGTTTTTTATCCAGATCGCGCGCGTGACGTCGTATATCGAGATTAGCTTTTTCGAGCTGGTAAAACTCTATACTTTTATGCTTCCGCGCGTGCTTCTTTTCGTAGTTCCGATCGCCTTTTTTATTGCGCTTGCCATGACGCTTTTTAGGCTTTCCAAAGAAAACGAAAGCATCGTGATTTTTACCTTGGGAAGCTCGCCCGCGCTAATCGCGCGATTTTTTTTAATATTTGCCGGAATTTTAAGCGCGGCGCTGCTAGTTATCGCGCTTGTTATGATTCCGACTGCGGCCGGACTAAACGCGAATTTTATCTCTTATAAAAAGACGGTAGCGAAGCTAAATTTAAAGCCGACGCAGTTTGGTCAAAAATTCTCCGACTGGCTGGTCTATATCGGCGCCGAAAAGAGCGACGAAAACGGCACGGTATACGAAGACGCCGTGATGTTTAACCCAAGCGCGGCGGAAAACACCCAGCGCCTAATAGTAGCTAAAAACGCCAGAATAACCAATGCCAACGCAAATATCGAGCTTTCGCTGGACAACGGCAAAATTTACGATATAAAGCCCGAAATTTACCATCAAAGCGATTTTAAAACGCTAAAAATTTCCGCTAGGCAAGACGAGCATATTAGCGAAGCCGGCGGCGTAAAAGAGTATTGGCTAGCCGCAAAGACTAGCGACAAGCGTAAAAAAGATCTAACCACTTACGCGCTAGTCGCGCTTTTCCCGCTAGCAAGCACGCTTTTTGCCGTAAGTCTAGGCATAGTAACCTACCGCTACGAAAAGGGAGCGGTATACGTCGGGACGTTTTGCGTGCTCTTTGCCTACTTTGCGCTTATAATGCTTCTAGGTTCGCATCCCGCAGTCGCAATCCCGTCGATATTTTTCGCATTTTTAACGGGCGGCTTTTTCTTTTATAAGCTCAAAATCGCCAGAAGATATTGATGAAAATCGCGCTCGTTTTCAGCTATGACGGCTCGAAATTTCAAGGCTCGCAGACGCAGTCGCACGAAAACGGCGTAGAAGACGCCCTTGCGCGGGCGCTAGCTCACGTAGGAATTTTTAACCGCCCGACGTCAAGCTCGCGCACGGACAAAGGCGTGCATGCCGATAATCAAGTAGCCCACGTTCTTTGCGGGGATCATTTTAGCGACTTTTCGCGACTTGCGGGGCTAATCAATCGCCACGCCCATCCTCATATTCACGTTAAAAAAATTTTCGCCGTCGCGGATGATTTTCACGCCAGATACGACGCGTCTGCGAGGACGTATCGCTATATCATAGATCACGGCGAATTTAACGTTTTTAATGCGAATTACCGCGCGTTTTTACCTAAATTTAGCGCCGCGCGCGCAAACAAGCTGCTTAAAATTTTCATCGGCGAGCACGATTTTAGCTCGTTTATGAAAACGGGTAGCGACGTCAAAAGCCCCGTGCGTAAAATTTATAAGGCGTTTTGCTACGAGCGCGGCGACCGAACGATTATCGTTTTTAAGGCAAACGGCTTTTTACGCGGTCAGGTAAGGCTAATGGTAGCGGCGGTCTTAAAGGCGCTAGAATTTAAAAACGGCGACGAGCTAATCCGCGCGCAGCTAGAAAACCGCGCCGTATTCACGCGCATGCCCGCCCCCGCGCAAGGGCTATATTTAAACCGAGTTCATTATTTTTAATCGGCGAATTTAGACGCGCGCCAAACGCGGCAACGCTAGCGAAAATTCCGTGTACGGCTTAAAATTTTAAGCCACGTTTTGCAAATTTATCCGCACTTGCTCGTCGTCGTTAAATATAAACTCCACCTTGCCGGCGCCGAAGCTCTTTGCTATGGCTTCAAGCGTATCTCTAGCGGATTTGTGAATTTTGCTTTGAAGCTGCGAGATTAGCCGCGCGCTCATTTTTTCTACTTCCGTCCTAGCCTCTTCGATTAGGCGGTTTTTATCCTCCTCGCGAAAGCTCCCGCCGAAAAATCCGTTTAGCGAATCTGGCAGTAAAAACGGGATAAATTTCCCGTTTTTCTCGTCGTAAAATTTCATATTCGCAATTGAAAATTTATACTTGCAAGGCGGCATTTTAACTAGATATTCGCCGTTTGCGACGTTTGAGATTTCAAGCTCCTTGCTCGTTAAATCATAGATAAAATTTATCTCAAACTCAAATATCATAGATAGCTTTTTTTCGCTGATTAGCCAGCGCAGGTACTCTTTGCCGAAATTTCCGAAAGCGTGGTCGGTTTTAGTTACGATCTCTTTGCTATACACCTGAAATACCGACAGCTCGCCGATCGATCTTAGCTGCTCGATCTCGGTGCTTACGCTCGCCTGCACGCCGCTAACGCGCGCTTTGTTTAACTTTACGTTCAGGCGATAGGCGCTAAACGCCGCAGCGGCAAGCAAGAGCGCTAATATAAAATTTAAATATTCAGCCATCGTTTTCCTTTAAAATTTTAACTCGAACTCGTGCCCTTTTAACGTCTTTGCGACCTGCGCTTGGTGGTCGGCGCCTTTGGTTTCAAGCGTAATCGTGATACTCGCATCGCCGTATTCAAGCTCGGTCGAGAAGCGGTCGTAATCGATTTTTACGATATTTGCGTTAGCCTCTTTTAGCGCATCGGTCAGGCTTAAAAGCGCGCCGGGCTTATCGATTAGCGTAACTTGGATTATCATCTTGCGAGAGGATTTGATCAAGCCTTTTTCGATGATGATGGAGAGCATCTGCACGTCGATATTTCCGCCGCTTAATACGATGCCGATTTTAGCGTCCTTATCGTGCTTGATTTTGCCGTGCAGTAGCGCCGCTACGCCCGCCGCGCCCGCGCCTTCTACTACGATCTTTTGGCTTTCTAGTAAAAATAGTATCGCCGTCGCGATCTCTTCGTCGTCTACTTGTACGAACTCATCCGCGCACTCCATAATGTGCGCCAGCGTAACCTCGCTAGCGTCGCGGACGGCGATCCCGTCGGCTATCGTGCGTACGGATTTTGAGTTCGTCGCCTTTTTGGCTTTATAGCTTTCAAACATCGCCGGCGCGCCCTTTGCGCCCACGCATACGACTTTGATTTTAGGATTTTCCTGCTTGACGCAGCTTGCCACGCCGCTAGCTAATCCGCCGCCGCCTACGGGAACGATTATTACGTCTAAATCGCCCACTTCGTCAAGCATTTCAAGCCCTACCGTGCCCTGCCCCGCCTGAACGAACTCGTCGTCAAACGGATGCACGAACGTCATGCCGTGCTCGCGAGCATAGTCCACCGCATAGGCGTATGCTTCGTCGAAGTTGTCGCCCTTTAAAATCACCTCCGCGCCTAGATCTTTCGTACCCGCCACCTTTAAAAGCGGCGTGGATTCTGGCATTACGATGACCGCGCGCGTTTTAAACTCGCGAGCCGATATCGCTACGCCTTGCGCGTGATTGCCCGCGCTTGCGGCGACCACGCCTTTTGCTAGCTCACCAGAGCTTAAATTCGCGATTTTATTATAAGCGCCGCGAATTTTATAAGCACCCGTTCGCTGTAAATTTTCCTCTTTTAGCCATACCTTCGCGCCGCAAATCTCGCTTAATCTCGGACTAAACGCAAAGGGCGTTTTATATACGAAAGCGCTTATTTTGCGCTTTGCCTGAACTATTTTATTTAACGATACCATTTTTTAATTCCTTTAAATTTGCTGTCTTTTCCATGCTCTAATCTTAGCTCTAAACGTCCTAAACGGAGCGACCGTATTTACGCGAATAAATTTATATACCTCCCAGACGGCGGTCTTCGTAGCTTCATCCGCCCAGCGCAGTTCGTCTCTCTTGTCCTCGCCAACGTCTTTAAATTCGCCGATATATTTTCCAAAACTACTTAAAATCTCGGTTTTTAGCTCGTTTTTATCTTTATAAATTTTTCAACGCCTAGCCCTCAAAAGCACGCCGCACTCGATATGCTCCGTATGCGCGAATTGATCGAATACCGCGAATTTCGCCGCTTCATGCGTAGCGTAAAGAGCGCCTAGATCGCGTTTTAGTGTAAGCGGATTACAGGAAATATAAATTATATTTTTGTAGTTTTTGATAAAATTTACGACGCTTTCTTCAAGCCCCGCGCGCGGCGGATCGACTAGAATATGCGTAAAATTAAACGCGCCCAAATCAAGCTCTTTTAACCTGTTAAACTCCCTTTCCCCCGCAAACGCCCGCATCAGTTCGTCCGCGCTCATTCGCAAAAACGAGATATTTTTTACGCCGTTTAGTTCGCAGTTTTTAAGCGCGTTTGCAATCGAACTTTTTGAAATTTCGGTAGCTAAAATGCGGCGAAATTTCTGCGCCAAGGGCACCGTAAAATTTCCGTGTCCGCAGTAAAGCTCTAATAAATCCATGCTTAAATTTTTACGCCCTAAATTTGCACAGCCCGCAGCCCACTCTATCATCTTTTCGTTTACGGCGCGATTAGGCTGAATAAACGCGTTTTCAGATAGACTAAATTCGTAAAATTTACCGCCTATTTCCAGTCGGTCGATCAAATTTAGCTCGCCGCTTAAAATTTTTTGCCCGCGAGAGCGAGCGAGTATCGTTACGCCTAGCTCGCGCGCTAAAATTTTTACCGCTCCTTCGTAGTTTGCGTCAAGCTTTTTGTGATAAAGCAGCGTAGCTAAAATCCCGCTAGAACACGAGATAAACTCGGCACCGAAGAGTCTCTCTCTTAAAATTTCGCTCGCTCTAAGCCCGTTAAGCAACCGCGGCATAATCTCGGCGATTTGTTCGCAGACCTTAGGACACTCGCTTACTAAAATTTTTCTACCTTTTTCGCGCGAGTGCATCGTGTAGTAAATCTCGTCGCTCTCGTGCCAGATGCCAAATTCCGCTCTCGTGCGGTAATTTTGCGGAGTCGAAGCGAAAAATTCGAATTCGCCGCCGTAAAACGGCGCAAATTCCCGCGAGATTAGCTCGCGTTTAAAATTTACCTGCTCGCCGTAAGGCATATCCAGCGTGCAACTGCCGCACGTTCCAAAATGCGCGCACCGCAACTACGCTTCCACCTTCGCGCCGACGTTTTCGTCGACCTTTTTCCCCGCGAATCGCACCAGCGCCCACGTGGCTAGTAAACCGAGCGGCAGCGCGATCCATACGCTAAGCCCGAACGCAACCGGAAGATAACCGACTAATATCGCGACCGCGCCCACTGCAAGAGCGTAAGGCATCTGCGTATTTACGTGCTCGATATGTCCGCATGCCGCGCCCATCGAAGATAGGATAGTAGTGTCCGAAATCGGCGAGCAGTGATCGCCGAATATCGCGCCCGTAAGCACGGCTGAGATATTTACGATCATATACGCGTGCATCGCTTCGCCCGCAAGCTCGTAATGAAGCCCTACGGCGTTTGCTAACGGTATGGCAAGCGGCATTAAAATCCCCATCGTGCCATAGCTGGTACCGGTAGAAAAGCTAATAAACGAACCGAGCACGAAAATGGCCACGGGCAGTAAAAATTTAGGCGTGCTTTGGCTTAGCATATCGACTAGGTAAAGCGACGTGCCTATCTCTTTTATAACAGAGCTTAGCGACCACGCAAGCAGTAAAATAACGACCGTGATAATCATCGTTTTCCAGCCTTTAACCCACGTAGAAATCGCCTCTCTAACGTCGAAAATTTTGCGGTAAACGCTCATAAATATCGCCACGATCGTAGCTAAAAGCGCCGCTTGAAAAAGCGCTACCGAGGAATTTGCGTTACCGAACGTCGCCTGAAGCGTCGTAAAGCTTAGCGGAGTGGCTTTCGCGGCGGCAAGGGCGTCTCCTTCAAGAGAGTTTAGTCCGCTAAAATAAAAGCTTGCAAAAGCGCCGAAAATCAGCACCAAAAGCGGAATAATCGCGTTTGAGGCTTGCGGTGCGATGCCTTCTTTGGGCTCTAGCGTCTTATCCTCGATCTCGGCGATATTTGAAGTTTTAGCATGAATTTCGCCCGCGGCGGCGCGGCGCTCGGCAGCTAGCATAGGCCCGAAATCCCTACGCATAAGCGCTACGTAAACCACGAAAGCAAGCATAAAAAGATTGTAAAAGCGGTACGGCATGGTCTCTACGAAAATCGCGAAAGCGTTTACGTTTTGCACGCCGATATGATCGTAGCCCGCTTTTATCAAAGACACTTCAAGGCCTACCCAAGTAGAGATTATCGCGATACCCGCGATCGGCGCGGCGGTAGCGTCGATAATAAAGGCTAACTTTTCGCGGCTAACTTTAAATTTATCCGTAATCGGGCGCATTACGGGACCTACGATTAAGGCGTTTGCGTAATCGTCGAAAAATACGAAAAGCCCCATAAACCACGTCGAAATTTGCGCCGAAACGCCCGTTTTCGCGCGCTTGCTAATCCAAAGCGCCACGGCTTTCGTGCCGCCGGTTTTGGTAATTAGCGCTACCACGCCGCCGATACAAAGTACCTGCAAAAGTACGCCCGCGTTACCGCTGCTAGCCATAGAAGCAACCACACGCGCCACCAGATCGGTAAAACCGCTTACGAACGCCAAAATAGCGTTATTATCGATAATAGCTAACATATACGTACCGCTAAAAACGCCGATAAAAAGCGATAAAATCACGTCTTTGGTAATAAAAGCGAGCGCGATCGCTACGACGGGCGGTATAAGCGTCCAGAAGCCGAAAAATTCAGCGTTTTTCTGCCTGGTCGCCTCGTCCACGGCAAAAAGAGCGACCGAAAAGAGCGCCAGTAATAAAAATTTCCTCATTTTTTTCCTTTAAATTTTAGTGTTTTTCGATAAAAAGCCCCGCCCAGCTCTGTTGCGTCGCCATCGCCTCTACGACGTTGATATTTACACGACGGGGCATCGCTAGGCAGCTTAGCACGATCTGCGCGATATCCTCGGGCAGGATCGCATCGACCCCCTCATACACGGCTGCGGCGCGCGCTACGTCGCCTTTAAAGCGCACCTCGCTAAACTCGCTCTTGCAGATACCAGGCGCGATCTCCGTCACGCGGATGCCCGTGCCGCGCAGGTCGTTGCGGATGTTGCGGCTAAACTGCTTGATAAACGCCTTGCTCGCGCCATAAACGTGGCTGCCCGGATAGGGCCACGCGCCCGCAGTCGAGCCGAGATTGAAGATATAGCCGCTTTTGCGCGCGATCATCAGCGGCAGCACCGCCTTGGTTGAATACAGCACGCCCTTGATATTCGTATCGACCATCGTCTCCAAATCCTCTACGGGCGTCTGCGCGATCCCCTCAAGCCCGAGCGCAAGGCCTGCGTTATTTACGAGCACCTCGACGTCTTTGAAATTTTCAGGCAGCGCGCTCACGGCATCAAAGACCGCAGCTTTATCGCGAATATCCGCGGCGATAATGTGCGTATTGCCAAGCTCGCCGGCTAGCTTCTGTAGCCGCTCTTTGCGCCGCCCGAGTGCTATGATCTTATAGCCCTGCGCGCTAAGCGCCCTGGCGATCGCCTCGCCAAAGCCGCTCGTAGCACCCGTGATAAATGCCGTGCCTAAATTTTTCATTGCTCGCCTCTTTCGTTATCGAAATTTGATTGCAGCCCCAAATCTTTTAAAATTTTAATCGCAGCCTCGTTTTTTGCGGCCTGCGCATAGTCCATTGCGTTAAATCCCGCATCGTCGATCGCTGAAATATCCGCGCCCGCGTCTATTAAAATTTGTAAAATTTTAGCCCCCGCGTGAGAGGCGGCATGCATCAAAACCGAGCGCGAAGTGTGCTCTAACGCGCACGCCCCTAAATTTTCGCCGCCTAAATTTAAAAGCGCGTTTTTGGTATTTTCGTCGATATAGCGAGCGTTTACGTCAGCGTTTGCGGCTAGTAAAATTTTAACCGCGCGCTCGTCGTTAAAGCCCACCGCGTAAAAAAGCGGCGTCTTGCCGAAGCTGTTTTTAGCGTTCGCATTCGCGCCTAATTTTAATAAAAACTCCATATTTTTCGGGTTTTTCAGCGCATAAAAAAGCGGCGTCTCATCGCCGAAATTAACGCTCGCGCCACGGTTTATAAGCGCGCGCAAAATTTGCTGGTCTCTTTCGTATAAAAGCGCTATATCAAGCATTTTGGTAAGTTCGGCGACGCTAAGATTTCTAGAAAGTTCAGCTGAAATTTGCTCCAAATCCCCGCTAATTACCGACTTTTGCTCTCTTGTTAGCTCGGCGCTATTTTTAGGCGTTCCGACGGCGAAAGTTAAAAATTCGTTTGCGACGTTAGTCGCGTAGTATGCCGCGCTCGCCGAATCGATGCCCTTATTTTCGTAAAATTTTACTAAGGGCGTAAGCGAGTCGCCGTAAGCTTTAAAAAATTCTTTATACGCTAAAAAATTATAAAGCGACTCGTGCGCCCAGTAGCGAAAATACCGCGTTTGCGCGTCTTTTGCGGCTTCGGCGATTTGCGGAGAGGCAAGCGTTTTAGCGTAACTTTCGGGCGCGAAGCTAGCTTGTAAAATTTTAAAAATAAGCGCGTTTAAATTTTTGTTAAAAACGCCAGAACCCACGCAGTTAGGGCGTTCTCCGCGGATATTTTTCGAGATTTCAAACAGCCGTCCGAGCTGCTCTATTTTTAACGCCGAGCCGTCGCATTCGGCCATGTCCGCTTCCAAAACGAAATTTTGCTTAGCGAAATTTTCTTTCGTAAGTTTATCGCAGACGTTTAAGCCCTCGGCGCTTAAAATGGCTAAAAACGCCGAAAATACGAGTAAAATTTTCACTAGCCGTCCTTAAATTTAAAATGGTCTAATTTTAACAAAAAATAACTTAGCGCGGCTAAAAAGCGCGCGAAATTTTAAAATTTTTCTAGCGACAAAGCGCAAATTGCGCGAAATTTCCGCCCGTAAACCCCTAAAATTTAAAATTTTCTATCTCGTTAAAATTTAAATAGCGATAAATTTGCGCCTCTTTGCCCGCAAGCTTTTGGGGCACTATACTCATATATTCTGAGACGCTAGGTAGCCTGCCCAGCACGGCGCAAACGGCCGCTAGCTCGGCGCTACCAAGATACACGCGCGCGCCCATGCCCATGCGGTTATCAAAATTTCGCGTCGAGGTAGAAAACACGGTCGCGCCGTCGTTTACGCGGGCTTGGTTGCCCATGCAAAGCGAGCAGCCCGGCACCTCCGTGCGAGCGCCTACCGCGCGAAAGATATCGTAGTAGCCCTCCTTTTCTAGCAGCGCCTGATCCATCTTGGTAGGCGGCGCGATCCAAAGGCGAGTGGGCAGCGTCCCAAGCCCCCGCAGAGCCTCGCCTAGCGCGCGGTAGTGGCCGATATTGGTCATACAGCTACCCACAAATACCTCGTCGATCTTATGCGGGCGCGAGCTACTAGCCAAAATTTCGCTCAGAGTCGCGACGTCGTCGGGGTCGTTCGGGCAGGCTAGGATGGGCTCGGTTATCTCGTCCAAATTTATTTCAATCACCTCGGCGTAGCGCGCGTTCTTGTCGGCTCGCAGCAAGCTAGGCGCCGCTAGCCACTCGCGCATTTTCGCCGCGCGGCGCTCCAGGCTCGCCCTACTCTCATACCCGGCCTCTATCATCGCCTCGATGAGAGCGACGTTTGAGCGGACGTATTCAGCGACGCTCTGCTCGCTCAAATTTACCGCGCAGGCCGCCGCAGAGCGCTCCGCCGAGGCATCGCTTAGCTCAAACGCCTGCTCGACTTTTAGCTCCTCCAGCCCCTCGATTTCTAAAATTTTACCCGCAAATACGTTTTTCTTGCCCTTCTTTTCGACCGTGAGTAGCCCGCGCTTGATCGCGTAGTACGGGATCGCATTTACCAGATCGCGCAGCGTCACGCCTTTTTGCAGTCGCCCGCTAAATCGCACAAGCACGGACTCCGGCATATTTAGCGGCATAGCCCCGGACACCGCCGCAAACGCCACCAGTCCGCTACCCGCGGGAAAACTCACTCCGATAGGAAAGCGCGTATGGCTGTCGCCGCCAGTGCCCACGGTATCAGGCAGCACCATACGGTTTAGCCACGAGTGTATGACGCCGTCGCCGGGCCTTAGACTCACTCCGCCGCGCGAGCTCATAAATTTAGGCAGCGTCTTTTGCGTTTCAAGGTCGCTAGGTTTCGGATAGGCCGCCGTGTGACAAAAACTCTGCAAAACAAAATCTGCCGAAAATCCGAGGCTTGCTAGCTCCTTGATCTCGTCGCGCGTCATCGGCCCGGTGGTATCCTGCGAGCCTACGGTTAGGGTTGCAGGTTCGCAGTACTGCCATGCCCTGACCCCCCGCACGCCGCAGGCCTTGCCCACGATCTTTTGAGCTAGCGTGTAGCCCTCGCTCTCATCCGTTTGCGGCTGCGCGGGCTTCGCAAATATATCCTCCGCACCTAAATTTAGCGCCGCCCTGGCCTTACCGCAAAGCGAGCGGCCGATGATGAGCGGTATACGCCCGCCGGCTCTAATCTCGTCAAATATCGTGTTTGGCGCAAGCGTAAAACGAGCGACGGGCTCACCTTGTAGCTTTTCGTTTTCGTTTAAATTTTCAAATTTAGCTTCGCCGTAAATTGAAACCGCGTCAAATTTACCCTCGGCGCTCAAATTTACCCGCCCGACGCGCAATATCTCGCCCGCGTACGGGCAGATATCCACGATGTCGCCCGTTTCTAGCGCGCTTACGTCGGCTACTATGGGCAGCGCGCCGCTATCCTCGGCGGTGTTGAAAAATATCGGCGCGATCGCCGTTCCTATCACGATACCGCCCGTTTTTTTATTCGGCACGCCCTCTATCTCGCGCCCGAGATGCCACTGGATGGAGTTTATGCCGCTCTTTCGGCTACTGCCGGTGCCCACGACGTCGCCCGCGTAGACGACCTCGAACCCGCTTTTTTTGAGCTCGCCGATCGTTTCTAGGCTGCCCGGCTGACGCTTAACTAGCATCGCATTTGCGTGCAGTGGGATATCCGAGCGCGTGTAGGCCTCGCTAGCAGGGCTTAGATCGTCGGTGTTGGTCTCGCCGGTGACCTTAAATATGACCGCTCTAATACGCCTAGGCAGGCTCTCGCGTGCCTTAAACCACTCCGCTTCCGCCCACGAGCGCAGAACTTCTAGCGCAAATTTATTGCTTTTAGCAAGCTCTGCCGCGTCGTTAAAATAATCATGCACGAAAATCGTCTCTTTTAGCACGTTACAGGCAGCCTGTGCCACGGCCTCGTCGGCGTTTTTTAGACTCTCAAGCAGCACGATGACGCTGTATCCTCCAAGCATAGGCCTCAGCAAATTTACGGCGGCGATTTTATCAAGGCCGCTTATCTCAAGCCCGTGATTTATAATCTCGTTTAAAAACTCCGCCTTTACCTTCGCCGCGTCGTCTACGCCCGGATTTACGCGATTTGCGAGTAAATTTATAAGCTCGCTCCGCCTACTTCCGTCTTGTTTTACAAGCTCGCAGACTTCCCTCGTCTGCTCCTCGTTTAGCGGTAGCGGCGGCACGCCTAGGGCCTCGCGCTCTTTTACGTGTTTTTCGTATTCGGTAAAAAAATCCATCGTTTTTCCTTATTAAAATTTACGTAATTTTAGCAAAACAAAGCGAAATTTGGCTAAATTTAAGCACTTGATTTTAAGGAATTACTATGCAAAAAGCGTATTTTGACTCGCCTATCAGCGTTTTGGAGATTTGCGGCGACGAGAGCGGAGTTTGCGAGCTAAATTTCGTGCGAGAATTCGTCCGCACGGATGTAACGGACGCAAATTTAAAGCTCTGTTTAAGCGAGCTTGAAAGTTATTTTAAAGGCGAGCTTAAAACTTTTAAAACGCGGCTAAATATCGGCGGCACGGCGTTTCAGAGGTGCGTTTACGAAAATCTGCAAAAGATCGCTTACGGGCAGCGCGTGACGTACGCCCAGTTGGCAGCGATGACGGGGCGACCGAGGGCGTTTCGCGCGGCGGGCTCGGCAAACGCAAAAAACAAAATCCCGATCATCGTGCCATGCCACAGAGTCGTCGCCTCAAACGGCCTTGGCGGATATAGCGGCGGCGAAGGGCTGGCGACTAAAATTTGGCTTTTGGAGCATGAAGCGAAATTTAAGGGAAAAATTTGATAGCTTGTATTTTTTCGGTTGAAATTTGACAATGTGCATATCAAATTTGTGATTGATGGACACAAATTTGACGCGAAATTTTGCTAGCAAACCGCGCTTTTATGCTCGCCGAATTTGGTAAATTTAACTCAAATCAAATTTATGCGCAAGCTATCTATTTGCAAAAACAAGCGTAAACACCCCGCTAGCAATCAGCGCGATACCTATCCACTCTCTGACGCTCGGGCGCTCGCCTAAAAATATAACCGCAAAAATGACGACCAAAACCAGGCTGAGCTTATCTATCGGCGCTACCTGCGACGCGGAGCCTATTTGCAGCGCTTTAAAATACGCCAACCACGACGCGCCGGTGGCCAGTCCGCTAAGCGTCAAAAATAGCCAGTTTCGCGCGCTTAGCTCGCCAAGCGGCTGCCACTTTTTAGCATACGTGAGAAACAAAACCAGAGCCGCAGCGATAACGAGCGTCCTGATAAAGGTCGCGAAATTTGAGTCTATACCCTCAAGCCCGACCTTGGCGAAAATCGCCGTAAGCGCGGCAAAAACCGCCGAAGCTAGCGCCCATAAAGCCCACTCTTGCATGATTTATCCTTTGCGAAATTATAGTCAAATTTGACGCTGTGAGAGCTCGAATTGGTGGTAGTTTTTTGCCTATTGTTTTATCTTGCAGTTTTGAACTCAACTTAAAAAATGGGTAAATTTTAGGCCCGCCTCAAACCTCAACACCAACTTCCTTAAATTTATCCACGAAAAAAGCGATTTTTTCAAACGCGTCTTGTTTTGCGCTTAGATACTTCGGACTTAGAGGGCTCATTTTAGGCAAGCTTTCATTTAAATCGGTTCCATTTGGGCTTGCGTATCCGCGTTTTAGCGATTTGCTTATATATCTTTTTGCCGCGCTTTCGTTTAAATTTAGCGAGTCGATTAGCTCCGCCGCCTCGCGCGACATCTCGCCTTTTGCAAATTTAAAAAACGCCTCCACGACGCCTGCTCTATCTTTTAACTCGTCCAAATCGGTATTGTTTATAAAGTCCACTATCAGCCCCTCTTTAGAGCGGTTTTCTAGGCTAGCGCGAATGATCCTGCGGATCTCTTCGGTAAGCGCGATTTTATCTTTTATCTTTTTATTGTGCTCGAATATCAACCCCAAAATGTAGTCTAAATTTATCTCCTGCGACCTTAATAAATCAATCTCAAAAACCACGTCGTCCCAGTCTATCTTTTGCGCCTCTTTACGTTCGCCTGCTCTTTCTTTTCTTAGCCAGTCTCTTATGTCGTTGTAGGTAGAGCGGTAGTCTTGGAGCGCTCGCACGCTAGGTATTTTTATGGCTTGCATCTCATGCAAATCCTCCTCGCTTAGATAAAATTTTTCTTTAAATTCGCGTACGGCATTTTCATCATCCAAATTTATCCCTTGCAAAGCCTGCAATGCTGCAAATTCATCATAGTTTTGCAGAGCATTTTCTACGCGAAGATACTCGCCAAAAAGCTTAACAAAATCCTTTTTATCCTTTTGCGTTTCTATTCTGCTAGGATCAGCAAAACGCGTCTCAAGCTCGCTCGTAACCTCTAAAAATCCCCTCCTAGCCTCGCCGGTAGCGGCATCGGTAAAGCCCTGCATATATTCTTTGTAGCTCTTTTCCAGTATCACGTTTTTGGTGCTATTTTTACCAAAAAGCGTGATGGCATCGATCGTAGCTTGCTGCAAGTCTCTAAAAGTCACGATATTGCCGAAGGTCTTAGTGGTATCTAAGATTCTATTTGTCCTAGAAAACGCTTGTATCAAACCGTGATAACGTAAATTTTTATCCACAAATAACGTATTTAAGGTAGGCGCATCAAATCCTGTTAAAAACATACCCACGACTACAAGCAGATCGATCTCCTGCTTCTTCATACGCTCGCTTAAGTCGCGATAATAGTCCTGAAACGACCTACCATCGATGCTAAAATTCGTCCTAAAATAGGCGTTATAATCTTTTATCGCCGCATTTAGAAATTCTTTTGAGCTCATATCCATCGTCTCGGGTTCAAAATTTTCGTCCGCTATCTCGCCGGCAACGCCCTGCTCCTCGTTTTGCGAAAATGAAAAAATCGTCGCTACTTTTAGCGGTCGCTCTTTATCTTTTTGCAAATTTTTAAACGCCTCGTAGTAAGCTTTTGCAGCCTCGATAGAGCTTACCGCAAACATAGCGTTAAAACCTTTGCCACTTGCGTTTAGGCGGTGTGTTTTTTGTTTAAAATGATCTAAGATATACTGCGAAATCTCCTTTATACGATCAGGGTGCAAAAATGCCTCTTTGCTCTCCGCAGCGCTTAGTTTTAGCTCATCTTTTTCGGTCTCAAATTCTCTAAATTTAGGCCTTACGTCGTTATAATCAACCTTAAATTTAAGCACTTTTTCGTCTCGTACGGCATCGGTTAATATATACGAGTGAAGCTCGCTTCCAAATACGCTTTGCGTCGTCTCCGCTCCTAGCGCATTTTGCGGAAATATCGGCGTGCCCGTAAAACCGAACTGGAAAAATCTCTTAAATTTTTTCTTTAAATTTTTCTGCGCCTCGCCAAACTGCGAGCGGTGACACTCGTCAAATATAAAAACAACCTCCTTTTGATATACAGCCAGCTCGCTTTCGCTTTTCATTAGATTATTTAGCTTTTGTATGGTCGTTACTATTATTTTGCCGTCGTCTTTTTCCGTATTTCGTTTTAGTTCGGCGCAGCTTGCCGAGCCGTTTACGCTATCTTTTTGAAATTTTTGATACTCCTTCATCGTCTGATAGTCTAGATCCTTACGATCTACTACGAAAAAGACCTTATCTATAAAATCAAGCCCCGTAGCGAGCCTTGCCGCCTTAAAGCTGGTTAGCGTTTTGCCTGATCCCGTCGTATGCCAGACATATCCGCCGCCATCCGGCTTTGCATAGCATTTGCCAAGATGCGAGCTATTTATCTTCCACAGTATACGCTCGGTTGCTGCGATCTGGTATGGACGCATGATTAGCAAGGTATCGCTCGCGTCAAATACGCAGTATTTTATCAATATGCATAAAAGCGTGTTTTTGGCTAAAAAAGTCGCAGTAAAATCCTTTATGTCCTTGATGGGGTAATTTTTAGAATCTGCCCAATTAATAGTAAAATCAAAACTACTCTTGTCGCGCTTTGTGGTATTTGCAAAGTACCGCGTATCCGTGCCGTTTGAGATAACGAAAATTTGCAGGTATTTAAATAGCGAATTTGACGCATTAAAGCTCTCTTTGGCATAGCGGTGTATTTGATTGAATGCTTCTCTTATCGCCACGCCGCGCTTTTTTAGTTCGATTTGCACGAGCGGCAGGCCATTTACCAGGATAGTAACGTCGTATCTATTTGCGTGCGCGCCCGTCTGCTCGAATTGATTAATTACTTGCACGCTATTTCGTGCGATATTTTTCTTATCGAGAAGGTAGATATTTTGTATATGCCCATCATCAAAAACAAAATCATAAATGTGATTATCTTGGATTTTGCGAGTCTTTTCATTTACGCCGTCGTTTGGCGCATCAAGATATTCGCCAAGCAGTCTAGTCCACTCAGAAGGCGTAAATTTAACCTCGTTTAGGCTTTCCAGTCGCTGTTTTAAATTTTCCAGTAGTTTTGCAGGAGAGTTTATATCTTTTGCATATTCGTAGCCTTGCGCGACAAGGTCGTTTATCAGCTCGCGCTCCATATCCGCTTCGCTTTGGTAGGTTAAGGGCTGGATTATCTTTTCATAAACGTCCAAGACTATAAAATTTTTACTCTCGGCTATGGGTTTAGTTTCGGTCATTTCGTTTCCTTTTCAGGCTGATTTTTCTTTAAAATTTAAGAGCAAATCCCTGTAATACTCATACTGCTTGCGCCTTAGCTCTATCTCTCGGGGCAAACCTTCGCTTATGGAGTTTACTAGCGTGTCGAATTTATCAAGGATTTCGACGATTTTGTGCTGGATTAACTTTGGGGGTATAGGAAATTTTACGTTTTTAAGTTTTGCCATATCCACAGAAGGGAAAGAACTAGAATTTGTATTTTGTTTGCACCATTCGCAAATTTTAAAGAAATAATAAAAGACAAACTTGACATCAAGTTTGTCTTTTAGCAATTCACGTATTGTAAAAGACGTGAATCGCTGATTCATTAAAAATGAATCAGCGATTGCGAGCGCATGCTCGCCGATCGTCGCGGTGGTCGCGACGATAATTGAGTTTTTAGGGATTAATTTACCGCCCTTAACAGCTTGAGGTGTTATTTTCTGTATAGAGTCAGATAAAATTCTACCGTTTTCGCGAATATCCTCCATGCGAAACCAAGGTATTGTTCCATTTTCCCAAAAATCTTTATTTGCCTTTGAGGGAGTATAGCCGTTTTTCATAATAAAGACATTTTCTATTGTCATCCATTCAATTTTTTCTTGAGCCTTATCAAAGTTCAAAAGATGGTCGCGATAAAATTCGTATTGCTTTTTCCTAGCTGTAAGCTCTGCTGTAAGCTTTACTGTAAGCTCTGCTGTAAGCAGAGTGAAAGAGTCCAAAATACGGACTATTTCACGCTGAACTTCCAGAGGAGGTATGGGGAGTTTGATTTTAGCCAGCTTTGACGGCGAAAGGTGCGTTACCGTAGTTCCACTCACGCATTTCATTTTTTCTTTTTCAAATTTTTTAGAATTTAAGTAATAAACCAAAAAACCAGGGTTTTGATTATGAGATAAAATTAACGTATCTCCGCCTATATATACAGGCGTTTGCGTCATTAAAGCAGACACTTTGCCTATCTGAGCCTCCTTTGTAGTACTAGAAATAGGCAATATTAAATCTCCAAAAATTGCAACACTAGCTTTTTGAGCGCGCTCTTTTGAGGTATAAGACGCTATTTTATTTATATAATCGCTGTAAGTAGTATATAGCTCGCCGTATAAAATCATAGGAATATCTCCCAAATCTTTATCACTTTTTGATAAAAATTTACCGCGCCTAAATTTACATATCTCCCCAAGCTCCCTAAACTCCACCCCTTGCGGACAAAGCCTTTTTATCAAATCAAAAATTTTACTCATTTTCGCCGTCCAAATTTATTTGCGCAACTATCTCGTCGATTTGCTCGCGTAAATTTGAGATTTTAGCCACGGTCTGCTTTATTTGCAAATTTAACTCGTCTATATTAATAACCTCGCGCATATCCTTTGCCTCGACATAGGAGCTAACAGCTAGATTATAGTCGTTTTGAACTATTTTTTCATTATCTACAAGCGCGCAGACGTGAGCTACATCCTCTTTTTTATCAAACAGATCTATTATTTTTAAGATGTGCTCATCAGTTAAGACGTTGTTGTTCGTCCTTTTTTCAAAAAACTCGCTAGCATCGATAAACTGCGTTTTAGTCTGGGTTTTATGCTTTGAAAGAACAAGGATATTTACAGCTATCGACGTGCCGTAAAAAAGATTTGGCGCGAGCGCGATGACGGTCTCGACGAAATTTTCTTTTACGAGATATTCGCGGATCTTTTTTTCAGCGCCGCTTCTGTAAAAAATACCCGGAAAACTAACGATAGCCGCGCGACCTTTTGCCGAAAGGTAGCTAAGCGCGTGCATGATAAAGGCAAAATCAGCCTTGCTTTTTGGCGCAAGGACGCCCGCAGGAGCAAATCTAGGATCGTTTATAAGTATAGGATCATCGCTACCGATCCAGTTGATGGAGTAAGGGGGATTTGAAACGATAGCGTCAAAAGGCCTATCGTCGCTAAGTTTTGGATCTAGTAGCGTATCGCCGAGCTCTATGTGAAATTTAGAGTAATTAATGTTG
>NZ_CAJPMA010000005.1 GCF_905371695.1 uncultured Campylobacter sp.
GCTAGCACTACGCCTTTTTTAGCTTTTATAGTCTTTTTAGTTCCTGTGGTGTTTTCGGCGTCGTCTTTTTGGCTCTTTGGATCAAATTTATAATCCTCTCTGATGATCACACCGTCTACACCGCCGTCTTCACCTAGGACGAATTCGTCAAATTTAGCCCTTTGTCTTAGCTCGCAGCCTTGTAAATTTTTAAAATATTCTACCATCGGCTGAACGATACCTGAGCCTGAACCGTTAGCGGTTTGGAGTGATCTAGGTACGCTGTGTCCACCTGCGTGAGTGACCTTGTCGATGTATTTAGCGCCGCATTTTAGAGTTAGTTTATATGCATCTTGCGCGCGAGTAGCGATGGTGTCGATTAGATCTACGTGGTTTAGGCCGCGACCCGCTTTTAGGCAGTCTTTGATAAATAGCTCGTTGCTATCTTTGATGCCTTCGGCTTTTTGTTTGTCGCTGTTTGGAACGGCAAAAATTCCGCCGTTAATTACGGAGTTACCGCCTACGCGTCCCATTTTTTCTAGGATTAGGACTTTGTTGCCCTTTTCGGCTGCGGTGATACCTGCTGCAAGTCCTGCAAAGCCAGAGCCCACGATGACTACGTCCCACTCTTCGTCAAATTTGACGTCTTTTGAATTTACCGCAGCGTTTGTGTTTACGGAGCCGAGCGCTAAAGCACCCGCGCCGGCTAAGCTCATTTTTAGCATTTCGCGTCTTGACATACTCTTCATTTCGTATCCTTTTTAATTTTCATTTAAAATTAGCCCGATTTGAGCGACGTAGGTTCAAGATAAAATCGACTTTTATTTTACGGGAATTTGGTAGCCTCCTTTTTTTATCGTTTCGTAAAGTATATCGCCCCTTTTTTAAAAAGAAGATTAAATTTATAATAAATTACTTAAAAAAAGTAATTAAATTTTGTTAAAAGTTAGTATTAAAATTTATAGCGGGCAAATTTCTTGTACTCGGGTGCGATTACGTGAATTTTTAGATAGTTTTTACAATTTTTTAGGTATCAAAAATGCGCGCGACGGGCCTAAATTTTAGTTTTAAGCAAATCGCGCCTAAATCAGCGTAGCAGGTTAAATTTATTCGCACGGCGTAAAACCGAGCGAATATAAATTTAACCCGATCAAGCGAATTTATATAGTTTCGCCCGCGATCATTCCAAACACCATGCAATCAAGTATCGCATAGGTGCCTAGCCTGCTAGCCCCGTGCACGCCGCCCGTGATCTCGCCCGCAGCCCAAAGACCCGGTATCGGCGCGTGGGTTTTTTGAGAAATAACCTGCGCTTTTTCGTTGATCTCTAATCCTCCGCAAGTGTGGTGAACCTTAGGCATCGTGCGGCTCGCGTAAAACGGCGCCTTTGAAACGTCGATACCGCCTAGCTTATCTACGGGCTTGCCAAACTCGTCTTTGCCCGCTTTTACGCCGTCGTTATACTTTTTAATCGTCTCTTTTAGCGTCGCCGCGTCCATTTTAAAGTGCGCTGCAAGCGCATCTATGGTGTCGAATTTCCAAATTACGCCGGCTTCTAGCGGACGAGAGGTGTAAATCGGGTTGCGCGCGTCTACGGCTTGTTGGTCGCAGATATTTATAGGATAGTTCTCGTCCTTACCGATGACTGCAAAGCAAGCGTCGGATTTTATCTTACGCCCCGCATGCTCGTTCATAAAACGTTTCGCGGTTTTCGGATTTACGGTTAAGCCGTAGGTGTTGCAGCAGTGGTTGGTAAAATTTACCGCCGCGCCGAAGCCTTTTTCATCTGGCGAGCAGTAAGGTAAAAACTGTATCCACGACGTCTGCAACGTCACCGCGCCTATCTCAGTAGCTTTTAACATGGCTCCCGCGGAGCTTCCCGGGTGATTCGTGCTATCGATAGTAGGTACGATACGAGGGTCTTGGATCTGGCGGTACCAAATGTCGCGTCCAAAGCCGCCCGCCGCAAGCAAGACGCCACTTTTGGCTCTATACGCCTTTTTATCGCCGCTAGTATTTTCTAAATCGTCGCTTTTTAATTTGCCGTCGAATTTGTAGTTTTCGCGCGCTAAGACGCCGATAACGCGACCTCTTTCGTCAAGTACGAAATCATCGAATTTCGTTCGCGTTTTAATAGTTACGTTCGCGTCGCCTTCTAGTTTTTTCATCATCGGCTGAATATAGCCCGAGCCCGAGCCGTTTGTTGCTTGCAAACTTCTAGCTACGCTGTGCCCGCTTTCAAAGATTAGCTTATCGCTAAACTCCGCGCCGCAGCTAACTAGCAGATCCACCGCGTCGTTACTGCGGTCAAACATCGTGCTCAAAAGCTCCGTGTGATTTAATCCAAGCCCGTCTTTTACGGCATCTGCGATAAATAGCTCTTTGCTGTCTTTAATGCCTTGGGCTACTTGATATTTATTCATAGGAGCGGCCATATTTCCGCCGTTAATGACGCTATTTCCGCCCGCGCGACCCATTTTTTCAAGGATTAGTACTTTTTTGCCGCGAGCGCTAGCCTTTAAAGCCGCCGCAAGACCCGCAAAACCAGTACCTACGATTACGATGTCGTATTCTTCGTCGAATTTTACCTCTTTTTCGCCAACCGCAGCACTCGCGTTTACGCCGCTAAGAGCTAGCGCACTCGCGCCTAAAACGCCAATTTTGACGAAATTTCGTCTAGAAATTCGATTTGCCATCTTTACTCCTTTTAATAAAATGCTACAAAAGCATAATAGTACAAATTTTAAAAATTCGTATTACAAAATTTTATTAAGTTTTTTTAAGAAACCTTGCGGGTTAATAAAACCGATCGTGCGGGCGTGCGCTATCTCCGCGCCGTCCTTAAAAAACAAGATCGCGGGCGGATCTATTAGCCCGAAATTTCGCAGCATCGCGTCGTTTTGCTCGCTCTGCTCCGTAACGTCTACGCGAATTAGCGTAAAATTCGCGAGCTTTCCGGATACGGCCGCGTCTTTAAAAGTTATTTTTTCAAGCTCCTTGCAGCTTGCGCACCAATCGGCGTAAAAGTCGATCATTACGGGATTTTGCGCGGTTTTTATTATTTCGTTTAGCTCGCTTAAATTTCGGACGGTTTTAAAATTTAATTCGCCTTTTACGTCGGCCGTGCCGCTAAATTTTAAGCTTTCAAGCGGATTTAGCGCGTCTTTTGCGCCCGTACTTGCGCCTAAAATTAGCGCTAGCGAGTAGATAAAAACCAAAATCGCGAGCGCTTTTTTAAATTTGAGCGCCCCCGAGCCCGCCGCTTCGAACGCGCCTAAATACACCGCCCAAAATACGCCTATTACGCCGTATCCCGCTAGCTCAAAGCCGCTTCCTAGTACGCGCGCGAGCAGCCAAACCGCCATTGCTAGCAGCAAAAAGCCGAATGCCGTCTTTATGCCGTCCATCCAAGCCCCGGGCCGCGGTAAAATTTTACCCGAGCTTGCACCGATAAGCAGTAGCGGCGCGCCCATGCCAAGCCCCATCGTAAATAGCGCAAGCCCGCCAAATAGCGCGTTTCCGCTCTGCGCGATGTAAAGTAGCGCGCCCGCAAGCGGCGCCGCGACGCAAGGAGAGATAACCAGCGCGGAAGCAAATCCCATTACGAATACGCCCGCATATCCGGCGCCGTCGCGACTTTTGCGCGAGATTAAATTTTCAAATTTCGCTGGCATTTTGATGTCGTAAAATCCGAACATCGATAACGCCAAAGCGACGAATACCGCCGCAAAAACGCCCAAAATCCAGACGTTTTGCAGTGCGCCTTGTACGCCAAATCCTAACGCGCTCGCCGCGACGCCCGCCAGTGCGTAAGCTAAGCTCATAGCCAGCACGTAAACCAGCGATAGCAAAAAGCCTTTTTTCGCGCTAGGCGCCCCCGCGCTTTTTTTAACGATAATAGACGAAAGTATCGGTATCATCGGAAATACGCACGGCGTAAGCGATAGTAAAAGCCCGTATCCCAAAAAGGTCGCCAGCGCGATAATAAAGTTAGCTCCGCCTAGCCTGCTAGCGATATGCTGCTCGTCGCTTAGCTCGCCTAAATTTTCAGCCTGCGGGGCGCCTTTATTCGCCGCTCGGACGTTAAATGCGGCTCCCGATTTTGAAATTTCGAAAATTTTAAGCTGCGGGCGGTAGCAAATACCGTCTTTTGCACAGCCTTGATAAGAAATTTCAAGCTTTGCGGCATTATCTCGCATCATTTGCTCGATTAGCCCGAAGGGAATAAATAAAGTAAAATCCTTCGGGATGATCGCGTGTTCGTTTGAAATCTCGGTTCTTGGCATATTTAAAAATTCGTTGATTTTCTCGCCGTTTAGCTTAATCTCGAAAGTCTCGTTATAAATGTAAATATTTTCGCCGAATTTAAAACTAATCTCTAAATTTTGAGAATCTTTTGCGTGCGTAACGCTAAAAGCCTTGCTAACGTCGAGCACTTCGGCGTAAAGCGCGCTTAAAAACATAAAAAAAGATATTAAAATTTTAGCCATTTTACTTCCTTAAAAAAGGCGCATTTTACTTTGATTTATTAAATTTTGTAGTAAAATTCAAAAAATTCTTAAAAAGAGGCGAAAATGTCGAAACTAAAATGCGAAAACTACGAAAAAGAGCTGCGGCTGCTACAAATCGAACTGCTAAAATTTCAAAATTTCGTTAAAGAAAAAGGGCTTCGCGTACTAATCATAATGGAAGGACGCGACGCGGCGGGCAAGGGCGGCTCGATAAAGCGCCTAACCGAGCATCTAAATCCGCGCGGATGCCGCATTGTAGCGCTTGAAAAGCCGAGCGACGTCGAGCGCTCGCAGTGGTATTTCCAGCGTTACGTCGCGCATTTACCGAGTGCCGGCGAGATCGTGATCTTTGACCGCTCGTGGTATAACCGCGCCGGCGTCGAGCCCGTTATGGGTTTTTGCACACAAGAAGAGCACAAGGAGTTTTTGCGCGAAGTGCCTAGATTTGAGGAGATGATCAAAAACTCGGGTATAATTTTTTTTAAATTTTACCTTTCTATCACGAAAGGCGAGCAAAAGCGCCGCTTCAAAGAACGCGCGACCGATCCGCTAAAACAATTTAAAATTTCTCCCGTCGATCAGCGCGCCCAAGAGCTTTGGGATCAGTATTCAATCGCCAAATATTCGATGCTGCTAGCCACTCATAACGCAATATCGCCGTGGACGATAATAGCAAGCGACAATAAAAAAATCGCGCGCTTAAATATCTTTAAATTTATCCTCTCAAACGTAAAATATCCAAATAAAACGAGCAACCTGCTAGAATGCGACAAAGACGTCGTGCGCGGCGGAGACGAGGAGATAAAGCGTATCGAAGCGGGACTAAATAAAGAAAAATTAGACGCGATTAATTAAAGCGCCAGAAGGTAACGTTACATTTAAACGACCGCGAATTTAACGCCTTAAATTTTTTACGTCACTCTATTAGGCGGTTACGTTTATGTCGGCATACGGCGTAAAATTTTAGCGTAAAAAATAAAAGGAAGTATTTTAATGCAGATTTGAGCGTCGCGCGAAAATTTCAGCGGGGCTAGAAATTTACTTACGGCTACGAACGAGGCGAAGCAAATATAAGCTCACCGCGCTTCGAATTTTTGCCTATTTGCGGCAGTAAGCGCAACGAGGAGGAAGCTCATTGCGCTTAAATCAACGATTATTCGACTTCCGCGTCGATTACGTCGTCGTCTTTTTTCTTACCGGCCTCGCCGCTGCAGCAAGAGCCTTCATCCTTTTTATACATAGCTTCGGCTAGCTTATGGCTCGCCGAGCTTAGCGCCTGCGCTTTCGCGTCGATTTGCTCTTTGCTAGCGTTTTCGTCTTTTAACGTCTCTTTTAGATCGTTTAGCGCCGCTTCTATATTGGCGCGGTCGCTTTCAGGCACTTTTTCTCCCAGCTCGCTCATGCTTTTTTCGGTTTGATGCACTAGCGCGTCTGCTTGATTTCTAGCTTCTACGGCGTCTTTGCGCTTTTTATCTTCCTCTTTGTGAAGCTCGGCGTCTTTTACCATTTTGTTAATCTCGTCTTCGCTTAGGCCGCTAGAACCCGAGATCGTGATATTTTGCGCTTTACCCGTAGCTTTATCTTTTGCGGCGACGGTTAAAATTCCGTTTGCGTCGATGTCGAATTCGACTTCGATTTGAGGTACTCCGCGAGGAGCTGCCGGGATGCCTTCTAAGTTAAACTGTCCTAGCGATTTATTGTCCCTGGCGAATTCGCGCTCGCCTTGAAGCACGTGGATAGTTACGGCGTTTTGGTTATCTTCGGCGGTCGAGAAAACTTGCGATTTTTTAACCGGTATCGTCGTTCCTTTTTCGATTACCTTAGTCATCACTCCGCCCAGCGTCTCTATACCTAGGCTTAACGGCGTAACGTCTAGAAGCAACACGTCTTTTACGTCGCCTTTAATAACCGCGCCTTGGATAGACGCGCCGATAGCCACGACTTCGTCCGGGTTTACGCTTTTATTTAACTCTTTGCCGAACGCCTTTTTAACTTCCTCTTGCACGAGAGGTACGCGCGTAGAGCCGCCTACCATTACGACTTCTTTAACGTCTGATTTATTTAAGCCGGCTTCTTTTACGACTTCGTTGATTTTCGAGATAGTCTCGCCGACTAGCCCTTCTATCATTCCTTCGAATTTTGCTCTGGTTAGCGTTTTTACTAAGTGTTTAGGCCCGGTAGCGTCGGCGGTAATAAACGGCAGGTTAATATTCGTTTCGCTCGCCGAACTTAGCTCTTTTTTAGCGTTTTCCGCAGCCTCTTTTAGACGTTGAGACGCCATCACATCGGCTTTTAGATCGATTCCCGTTTCGGCTTTAAACTCGCTTACCAACCAGTCGATGATAAGGTTATCAAAATCGTCTCCGCCCAAAAACGCGTTACCGCCCGTAGCGAGTACCTCGACCACGTTATCGCCCGTTTCTAGCACCGTTACGTCAAACGTACCGCCGCCTAGGTCGTAGACCAAAATTTTTTCCGCCTCTTTTTTATCTAATCCGTAAGCAAGCGCCGCGGCGGTCGGTTCGTTAATGATACGAAGTACATTTAGTCCCGCGATAGTTCCAGCTTCTTTCGTCGCTTTTCTTTGACTATCGTTAAAATACGCAGGTACCGTAATAACGGCGTCTACTACTTTTTCGCCGAGATAAGCTTCGGCGTCCTCTTTTAGTTTCATTAGCACTTTTGCGGAAATTTCTTGCGGCGTATATACTTTACCCGCGATCTCCACCGCGCAAGCGCCGTTGCGATCCGTCACGTGATACGGAAGGCGAGCTTTCGCTTGTTTTGCCGTCTCTTCGTTGCTCATTAGGCCCATTATTCTTTTGATTGAATAAATCGTCTTTTCGGGGTTAGTTACGGCTTGGCGTTTTGCCACGTCGCCTACTAAAACCTCGCCCTTATCGGTAAAAGCCACGATAGACGGGGTCGTATTTTTACCCTCTTTATTAGGGATTACCTTGCTTTCGCCGCGCTCGAATACCGCGACGCACGAGTTTGTCGTTCCTAGGTCGATACCTATTACTTTTGCCATTTTTTATCCTTTTTATTAAATTTAATTTTTAGTTTCTCGCCGATTAGTTCGCTATCGACACCATCGCCGGACGTAAGACGCGTCCGTTTATCAAATACCCTTTTTGCATGACCTGCACTATCGCGCCGCTTTCGTGGGCGTCGCTATCCGCGCGCATTACGGCGTTGTGGACGTTAGGGTCAAATTCCGCGTCGGTCGCGATCTCGCTCACGCCGTGCTTTTCAAAGCATTTTTTAAACTGCTCGATCGTAATATTTACGCCTTCTTTTATCTTTGCGGCTAGTTCGTCGCTTCCCGCGTCGAAATTCGCCGCCATTTCGAGCGCGTCGATGACGGGCAATAAATCGCGCGCGAATTTCTCGTTCGCATAACTTGCGATATCGGCCTTTTCTTTTTCAAAGCGCTTTTTCATATTTTCAAAATCCGCGTTTGCGCGGTAATATTTATCCGTTAGCTCGCTCAAGCTCTGCTCTAACTGTGCGATTTTGGCGCATTCCTCGTTAGAAACGTCGAAATTTTCGCCTTCTTGCGCTAAATTTTGCGCATTTTCGTTTAGAGCTTGTTCTTTTTTTTCGCTCATGCTGCCTCCTTTATTTGATTTATAAAATTTAAATAATCGCTAAAAACGCTGCCCGCGCATATCATAACGGCGTTTCGCCCTTCAAAATCGGCCTTAAATTTTAGTCCCATAAAGCCGTCTTCAAAAATCGGCGCAAACGTTAGCGGTTCGCTCATATGCACGGCGAAATCAGGCTGTAAAATCATCTTATAGCGCTCGTCCTCAAACATTCTAAACGCTAAAATTTCGTTTTCTTGGAAGTAAATTCTAGCCCGTTTTAGCTCTTTTATCTTACTCCTTAGCTCGCTAAGCCCTACTTGCGCGCATACTAGCGATAGCCTGTCTAGACTGATGCCTAGCAAATTTTGTAAAAATTTCTCCACGCGCGCGTCGTATTTTAAAACAAGCTCGTCGGCGCTAAAATTTAGCACCAAAAATCTATCGTTTAGATTTAAAATTTCCTCTAAATTTTGCTCGCAATCGCCGAAAACCATGCAGTAAAGCTCGAATTTGTCGCATAAAATTTTTAGCGCGCGTTCATCGGTAATACTAACGCTACCGACGCCGTTTGCGAAAATTTCGCTCCAATACCGCCTCATCGCGCTTACGGTAGGAATTCTACCGCCGCTAATGTGAAGCTGCGTTATCTCGCCTTCGTCAGAGAGCTTTTTAAAATAAACCCGTATCGTAGAGGCGGGTATCGCGACGTCCATCCGCGCGCCAAGCTCATTCGAGCCTATGGGCGAACCGCCGCGCAAATAAGCTTCGATGATAGAATTTAAGATCATATCGCGCTTACTAAACTTATTCATTTCCACTCTTTTTAGCACTCGTTTGTTTTAATTGCTAGCGGGATTATACAACTTTGAGCCTATAAATGTCAAGGGGTGTAGTTAAAAAATTTTATTTATTTATATTTAGCGTATCAAGCTCAACTTTTATTATGGTTATAACTGAAATCTTTAAAATTTAAAAGTCGTAAATTTTAGCGCAATCCGCCTAAAAAGAAGGATACGCTAAAAATTTGAAGTTAAAACGTAAGCAAAATTTATAAGCCGTAAGCAAGTAAAATTTCAGCGCAAAGGTTTAAACGCGCCAAGATTTTACTCTACTCGCCGAATTTATATACGATGCGTCCGCTTTTTATCGTAACGGCCGCCGCGCCTTTTAGTGTCTTTCCCCAAAGCGGAGAATTTCGCGACTTAGAGCGATTTAGCTTCTCGTTGTAAACGTATGTAATCTGCGGATCGATTACGGCGATATCTGCCAAAAATCCCTCCGCTACGCGTCCTTTATCCGCTAAATTTAGCATTTTAGCCGCATTCAAAGACGTAAGCGCCGCCATTTGCTCCAAGCTTATTACGCCCTCTTCTACTAGGCGTAAGGTAAGCGGCACTAGCGTTTGAAGTCCGATAATGCCGAACGGCGCGCGGTCGAATTCCGCGATTTTCTCGTCGTCGTGGTGCGGAGCGTGGTCGGTAGCGATGACGTCTATAAGCCCGTTTTTAAGCGCCGCGCGGATCGCCTCTACGTCGCGCTTTTCGCGAAGCGGCGGCGACATTTTAAAGCTCGTATCGTAAGGATTATTCAAAATTTCCTCATCCGTAAAAGTAAAATGGTGAGGCGCGGCCTCGCAGGTGATATGCACGCCCTCTTTTCGCCCCATTTCGATAATTTTTAACGAATACTCCGAGCTTACGTGGGCGATATGAATATGCGCGCCTGTTAACTTTGCTAGCAGCATATCGCGACTAACGGCGATCTCTTCTTTTTCGCGCGCCATCCCGCGAAGTCCCAAAATAGCCGATACTTTACCCTCGTGCATGACGCCCTGCCTGCACAGCGAGCAATCCTCGGAGTGACTAATACAAAAACTGTTAAACATTTTTGAATATTCAAGCGCCGCGCGCATAACGCTAGAACTGCTAACAGGCAGTCCGTCGTCGCTAAACGCTACCGCTCCGGCTTCTATCAAATCGCCCATCTCGACCAGCTCCCCTCCGCCGAGCCCTTTGCTAATCGCGGCGATAGGCAGTAAATCTATAAGCCCGCATTCGCGCGCCTTTCGTATCATCTCGCGCGTGATAGAGGCGTTGTCGTTTACGGGGTTGGTATTGGCCATACATAAACACGTCGTTACGCCGCCCGCGACCGCCGCGCGCGAGCCTGAAATTATGTCGTCTTTATATTCCTGACCCGGGTCTCTAAAATGTACGTGCATATCGATAAGCCCCGGCATTACGAGCTTGCCGCTCGCGTCTATCGTCTCGTCGCCCACTACTTCGTCCGTAGTTACGCGCGCGATTTTATCGCCGTCAATTAACACGTTAGCCTTAAATTTTCCGTCCGCATTTACGATAGTTCCGTTTTTGATCGCTATTTTCATATCTAGCCCCTATTTTTTATAAGCGTACTAAGTATCGCCATTCTAATCGCTACGCCGTTTTCTACTTGGTTTAAAATAACCGAATGTCCGCCGTCGGCGACGTCCGAGTTTAGCTCTACGCCGCGATTAACCGGCCCCGGATGCAGCACGATGGCGTCAGGCTTTGCCAGCGCCATTCTGCGCGCGTTAAGCCCGAAAAATTTAGAATACTCGCGCGAGCTTGGAAACGCCACGTCCGCGTCGCCGCGTTCTAACTGAATTCGCAGCATTATTACGACGTCCGCGCCCTCGACGGCTTCTTCCATTGTTTTGCAAATTTTACACTCGAATACTTCGGCGTCTTTGGGCATCATCATCGCGGGAGCGAAGAGCCTTACGGGAATACCGAATTTTTTCATCGCCCAGATATTAGAACGAGCTACGCGACTGCGCGCTATGTCGCCGATGATAGCCACTTGCGTTTGCGGGCCTAAAATTTTGCCGTATTCTTGCAGAGTTAAAAGATCAAGCAGAGCCTGGCTTGGATGCTCGTTCGTGCCATCGCCCGCGTTTACGATCGAAGCGTCCGTATGCTTTGCGGCAAAGGCCGCCGCGCCCGAGCTAGGATGGCGCAACACGATAATGTCCGTTTTCATCGCAGCCATATTATTCATCGTGTCGATTAGCGTTTCGCCTTTTTTAACGCTTGAATTAGACGACGTAAAATTTACCGCGTCCGCGCCCAAACGCTTCGCGGCAATCTCAAAGCTAGTTCTGGTGCGCGTAGAATTTTCGTAAAAGGCGTTTATCGTCGTGCGCCCGCGCAGGTAATCGCACTTTTTGACGTCTTTTAAATTTAACTCCTTAAACTCGCGCGCCGCGTCTAAAAAATACGAAATTTCCTCGCGGCTAAGATCTCTCGTGCCTAGCAAATCCTTGCGTTTATAACCCATTTTCGCGCTCCTTTATTAAAATTTTCGCGTCCGCGCGCCGAATAGCTTAAATTTTACTTCTTAAATAACTCGGCGCGGTGCTTTTTCATATATTCTACTATCTCTATAACCTCGTCTACGCCTTCGGCGCTAGAATTTTCAAGCGCTTCGTCGATACACTCGACGTAAATTTCAGCCGCCTCTTCAAGCTTGCTTTTTTTCACGCCCGCATAATAAAGCATGCCTTCTAAAACCACGCTAAGCTCGTAACTTAGCTCATCTACGTTAACGTCTTCTTCTCTCATTTTCGCTCCTGTATTTTTTTAGTTATCAGATCTTCCACCTGAGCCTTTATCGCCTCGTAACTAAATCCGTCCTTAAACGCGGCAAACATCCCGCCGCTGGCGTTTACGTGCCCTCCGCCGCCCACTAAATGCTTTGCCATCGCGCTCACGTCGATATTGCCGTTTGCGCGAAAGCTCATAGTTTTTTTATTAGTAACGTCTATGAAAAAATCAAATTCCGGATTTGCCACCAAAAAATCGTTCCCGATAACCGAGACGTTTCCTATGTTATAAGTTAAAATTCCTCTTGTTTCGCCGTATTTTATTTCGAATTTTTCGCGGTTTTTGGTTAGTAAATTTACGACGTAGGCGGAGACTAGGTTACTTAGCGTATCGTCTTTTTCGCTTCTAAAAAAGTCCTTTTTAATGCCGTGAATAGCGTTATCTAGGGCTATATAATCGTTTGCGTCCGCGAAAAATTCCCGCGCGCGGGATAAAAGATAGAACAAATACTCGCTATTCTCGCGCTCGAACATTATTTTATTTATCTCCTTGGCGCCCGAAATTAGCCCGAGCCCTACTTTACCCATCTCAAAATTTAAGTCGTCTTTTAGCCAAATATCCACCGCGTTTACCACGTCCGTAAATTTCGCCAGCTTCGCGTCCTCGCCGAACATCGACGAGAAAAAATCGTAAGTAATTTTCGTCGCGCATTTTGAGACGTCTAAGAAATACCACTCGTAAGCGCTCGCGCACTCGGCGCCGCTAGCGTGGTGGTCTAGTAAGAAAATTTTAGCGTTTTTACCCGCTAGCGCGTTCGTAAAATCCTCGCACTGCGCGGAGGTTAAATTTAAATCCGTTATTAAAACGACGGCTCCGCCCGTATATCCCGCCGCCTCGTCCGCCTCGATAGCGCCTAAAATTTGCGCGAATTTTTCGTCGATCTCGCGTCCGTAGTTTGAATTGCTAAAAATTACGTCTTTAAAGTAAAAATTCGCGACTACCTGCGCGCCGTAACCGTCTAAATCGGTATGCGAGAGATGATAAATTTTCATATTTTTCCTTATAAATTTTCTACTTCTACGACGCCCACCGTCTCAAACGGCGTATTAGGCGAAATTTCGGCAAAGCTTAGCACCACTATATCGATGGCGAAATTCGCGCAGATATTAGCGATAAATTTGCGTAAACTAGGCTCTACGCAAACGATCATCGGACCTTGCTGGCTGATCGGTCGTTTTTCTTTGGCCTGCCTTAGCGCCTGCACGATAGCCGAGGTCTGAGCGACGTTTATCATTAGATGGTAAGCGCCGTCTTTATACTGCACCGCGTCCATTAGCCGCTGTTGCACGGAAGTTTCTAAAATATAAAAATTAAGCTGCCCCTGCGCGTCGGTATAAAGCGACGTAATTACGCGGGCGAGCGCGGCTCTTACGTGCTCGATGATCATGTCTAAATTTTTGCTAACCTCGGCTATATCGCTTAGCGCTTCTAAAATAGTTAGCAAATCCTTAATCGGAATGCTATCTTTAAGCAGCGATTTTAGCACCTTTTGAATTAGGCTTATAGGCGCGATTTTTAGCGTATCTTCGACCACGACCGGATAGTCCGTTTTTAGCTTGTCGAGCAAATTTTGCGTCTCTTGGCGCGTTAGCAGCTCGGCGGCGTTTTGCTTAATTAGCTCGCTCATATGCGTGCTAATTACGCTTGCGGGATCTACGATCGTATAGCCGCTTAGTATCGCGTCCTCTTTCGCGCTCGCGTCTATCCACAGCGCGTCTAGCCCGAACGCCGGCTCTTTGGTAGGGATACCCTCGATATCCTCGCTGGCAAGCCCGCTATCCATCGCCAGAAATTTATCCGCGTAAATTTCGCCCTGCCCGATCACTACGCCTTTTAATTTAAAGCGGTATTCGTTAGGCGGTAGCTGTAAATTATCGCGGATACGAATTTTAGGCATCAAAAACCCAAGCTGCGAGGCGATCGTTCGACGCATCGCGCGAATGCGCTCGATTAGATCGACGTCAGCTAGTTTTAGCAGCCCGTATCCAAGGTCTAGCTCTAAAATTTCAAGTTTTAAAATATCGTTAATTTTAGTCTCTTCTTCGCGCGCTATCTCTTCGTCGCTTTTTTTAGCGGGCTTAGCGCTAGCTTGCTCGGACGCGGCTTGCGCGCCTTTTTGCGTATGAATCTTCGCGCCGCCTTGCATAGAAGTCGCGGGTACTAGGAAATTTCCCTCTTGCGTCTGTTTTACCATATATCCGAGCCCTAAAAATAGCAGCGCTATAAAGCCCAAAGACAGAGTCGGAAGCCCAGGCACCAAGGCAAACATAAATAAAATAAAGCCCACTATTAAAAGCGTTTTATAATCGCCCAAAAGCTGTTTTAGCGTGCCTTCGGCGAAATTTTCGTCGTCCTTGCTGGCGCGCGTGATAATAATCGCCGTCGCGGTCGAGGTTATAAGCCCCGGAATTTGACTAACCAAGCCGTCGCCGATCGTTAAAATCGTATAATACTGCGCCGAAGTCGCCATATCCAGCCCGTGCTGAAACGAGCCGATCGCAAAGCCTCCGATAATGTTAATAATCGTAATGATGATGCCCGCGACCGCGTCGCCTTTTATAAATTTCGACGAACCGTCCATCGCGCCGTAAAAATTCGCCTCGCCGATAATCGCCTGCCTACGTTCTCTGGCGGTCTTTTCGTCGATTAATCCCGCGTTTAGATCGGCGTCTATCGCCATTTGCTTACCGGGCATCGCATCGAGCGTAAATCTCGCCTGCACTTCGCTCACGCGCGTAGAGCCTTTGGTAACGACCATAAAATTTATGAGAACCAAAATACAAAATACGATGATGCCGATGACGTAATTACCGCCCACGACGAACTCGCCGAAGCTTGAAATTATTTCGCTTACCGCGCTAGGTCCGTTGTGCCCTTCGCTTAAAATCATACGCGTAGTGGCGATATTTAGCGAAAGGCGAAAGAGAGTAACGATGAGAATTAGCGTCGGAAACGTGCTTAGATCGGTGGGCTTGGGCACGTAGATGGAAATTAAGATGATTAGCACCGAAATAGAAATCGAAAGCGCTAGAAAAAAGTCTAAAACCGCGCTTGGAAGCGGTACTATAATAATGGCTAAAATCGCCATTATCACGCCGACTATACTTAGGCTTTTAAATTTTATCACGGGCGCCAAAAACGGCGCTACGAGGGTTAAAATAGTATTTTTTTGCTTTGCCAAAGTTATTTCTTAATAATGTCGCTAAGCTTTATATCGCCCAAGGTTTCGTCGATTTTACTTTGTAGCGCGCAAAACATCGTCCAAATTTGACAACTTTGCGCCTTATTAGACGGGCATCCCTGCTCGCCGCCGGAGCATTCAAACACACTTACTTCGCGTCTTTCGGCGCATTCTACGATTTTTTTAACACTGATAGCCGAAGGCTCCGCAAGCAGCGAAAATCCGCCGTTCGCGCCTTTATAAGATTTTAAAATTCGATCTTTGGCTAAATTTTGTAAAATTTTAGCTAGAAAGCTTTTTGAAATTCCAAGCTCGTTTGATATCGTATCGACGTCTACGGGCGAGGATTTTTGAGATATAAAAATAAGCGATAAGAGCGCGTATTCGCTCGCTTTCGTAAAAAGCACGTTTTTCTCCGTTAATTTTAAATAGCCCGCTATTTTATTAAAATTTTACTGCATTTTTCATTAATCGATAAATTTAGCCGTTTTAGCTAACTTTATGTTTATTGCGCTATAATCGCGCTCTATTTTATATTTCACCAATCAGGAGGTCATCATGGCTTTGGATTCGGCTAAAAAAGCGGAAATTGTTGCGAAATTCGCCAGAAAAGCGGGAGATACGGGCTCGCCGGAGGTTCAGATAGCTCTTTTATCGGAGCGTATCAACGGGCTAACCGAACACCTTAAAATTTTCAAAAAAGACTTTTCGTCTCGTCTAGGTCTTTTAAAACTAGTAGGTCAAAGAAAAAGACTTTTAAAATACCTTAAAAACAAAGACTATGCTACTTACTCTAAACTAATCGCCGAACTAGGCATTAGAGATAAATAATTTTCGGGGCTCGCCCCCGAAAATTTAAAATTCAAGCGCCTCTCGCTTCGTCTCCTTTCCTATTAACATTACGATGATCGCCGCCGCGATCAAAACAGCCGCAAAAAGAGCAAAAACTAGCGAAAATTTAGACGCGTCCGTAAACAGCCACGCAACCGCCATAGGCGCTACGATACCGCCTACCCTGCCGCATGCGCTAGCCCAGCCGCTACCAGTCGCTCTAATTTTGGTAGGATAATTTTCCGGAGTATAAGCGTATATCACACCCCAAGCGCCTAGGTTAAAAAACGACATTAAGCAACCCCAAACGATAATTTGCGCTTCGTTCTGCGCGCCTCCGAAAAAATACGCCGCCACCGCAGAACCCAGCAAAAACGCTCCTAGCGTATTTTTCCGTCCGATCCTATCCACTAAAAGCGCCGCCGCTACGTAGCCGGGAATTTGCGCCAGCGTCATAATCAGCACGAACCAAAAGGATTTTACTATGTCAAATCCCGCCTTAAAAAGCAGGGTCGGCAGCCACATAAATATGCCGTAATAAGAAAATACGAGCCCAAACCATAAAGCCCAAAGGCAAATCGTACGCTTAATGAATTCTTTGCTAAACAAAATAGTAAAATTCGCCCCGCTCATCCGCTTTTTAGGCGCCGTATCGTGCGGTAAATTTTTAACGCCCGAAATTAGGGCGTCTTTATTTATATTTTTAACTATACTTAAAGCCTCGTTTTCTCTGCCGTTTTTTAGCAAAAACAGCATCGACTCGGGAAGCGTTTTGGCTATAACCAAAGCCCATATAATCGGCGCCGCGCCGATATAAAACGCGCTTTGCCAACCAAGCTTAGGTATCGCAAAATACGCCGTAACCGCGGCCGCTAGCCAGCCTACCGCCCACGAGCTTTCAAGCCACACGAGCATTTTGCCTCTATGCTTTGCGGGGGCGTATTCGCTAACTAGCGTGACGGCTACCGGTAGCTGTCCGCCAAGCCCGAATCCCACGACGCAACGAAACGACAAAAGCGACGCAAAGTCCCATGAGATCGCGCACAAGATACTTCCCGCGCCCGCTAAAACCATCATCGCTAAAAGCACCTTTTTACGCCCGAATTTATCGGCTAAACCGCCCGAAAATATCGCCCCAAGCGCCATTCCCGCAAGCCCCGAGCTACCAAGCGCGCCGATTTGAGCGCCGCTTAGCCCCCACTGCCTAGCAAGCTCGGCGATAACAAAAGATATAATGCCCGTATCCATCGCGTCAAAGGCCCATGCCGCCGCCGTTATAAGCAAAAATTTAACGTGCCATTTAGATAGCGGCGCGTTTTCAAGGTATGTTCGCAAGTCCATTTTTATCCTTTCGAGTAAATTCGTCCGAAATTTCGGCGGTAGAACCGTTATTTAAAGGCGATAAACGTCATAAAATTCCCCCACTTAAACACGCTCTCTACCCGCTTAAACCCCGCATCAAGCGCGAGCGCGCGGTTTTCAGCCTCGGTGTAAGGAATTAGCACGTTTTCCAGCGCCTCGCGTTTTTGGGCTATCTCAAAACGCGTGTAGCCCTGCTCGGCTTTGTAATTTTCGTAAATTTCGATCATATTTTTGGCGAATTTTTTATCTTCAAAGATAATCTTCTCGCTAAAAACGAACGTCCCGCCCTCGTTTAATCCGCGGTAAATTTTACCGACTAGCTCTGCGCGGCGCGGCGGACGGATAAATTGCAGCGTATAGTTCATCATTACGCAGTCAAACTCCGCAAGCCTCGTATCTAGCGCGTCGCCTACGCTTAAATTTAGCTCCGCTCCGTATGCGCGCGCCTTATTTAGCGCCTTTTGTATCATCGCTTCGGAGCTATCGATACCGTAAAGCGCCAAATCGCCGCGTAATTGCCACAACAAAAGAAGGCTCGTGGCCGTCGAGCAACCCAGATCGATAACGCGGGCGGCGGACGGTAAAATTTTTGCTAAAATTTGAGCCGTAAGCTTCCCGCTAACGTCGTAGCATGGCACGCTACGGCCGATCATATCGTCAAACACGCTCACTACGAAATCATCAAATTCAAACTGCTTTTTGATGGGTTCTTTAAAAATTTCATCCTTCATTTTTTACCTTTAAATTTACGCAAAATTTTACGAGCGCGAAACGGAGAATTTCGCCGCGGCGCCGACTGACGGAAGTACCGCGAAGCGGACTAACGCTAAAATTCTTGCCGATAAGGCGCGATATTTTTAGACGGATTTGAATATTGCAACGAAATTTTCGACCGAGATAGGACATATAGCCCATCGACAGGAGAAAATTTAAGCTCATTCAAAGGCGCTAAAAAGATAAGCCGCCGCTAGCGTAAGAAAAGTTCGCACGAGCCGCTATATTTCTTCGCCTCTTTAATATCCGTTTCGATCTGCTCTTTTAACGCCTCTAAATTTTCGAATTTCTTATTATCGCGCAAACGTTTAATAAAGCAAACCGCCGCATGCTGCGGTCTTGCGGTTAATTTTTCGCCGATTATATGCGTCTCGACGCTAAATTTCCCGTCCGTGCTTACTCGGTTGCCGATAAAAGTCACCGAGCCGTAAGTCGCCCCGCCGATACGCGTGCGCGTAGCATAGACGCCTTCTTTGGGCAGCAAATACGCCTTGACGTCTAAATTTATCGTGGCCACAAGCTCGCGCGCGCCGATACCCTGCCCGCTAATCGCGTCGCCTTCTATCGAGTATTCGCGCCCGATTAGCGCGTTTGCGGCGGCGATTTCGCCGTTTTTGATAAATTCGCGGATTGCCGAGCTATGCACGCCCATGCCGTTAAAGCAATATTCGTCCACTACGACGACCTCGCCGCTAAAAATTCGGCGCAGATCGTGCTTGTCCCACGCGCGTCCGCGTCCGAAGCGAAAGTCGTAGCCGACTACGATTTTCTTTAAATTTTTAAAGTCTCGCTTTAAAAGCTCGATGAATTCTTCTCCGCTTAAATTTTTAATCTCTTCGAATTCGTATAAAAAGCACGGATAACGCGAATATTCGGCGCGTTTTAGGCGCGGCGTGATGTTTGCCTTGTTTTTATCGATCACCACGAGCCCGCCGAATTCCCCGAGCCGCTTTAAAAGCTCGCGGTGTCCGCGGTGTACGCCGTCGAAATGCCCGATCGCTACGGCGGTGATGTTATCTTTTGTTAAAAGCGTAGAAAAATTCGGCATTGCCTTCCTTTCCTTTTATCTCGCACAAAGCGGAAATTTCTAGTATCCAGCCCAGCCGCGACGCGGCTAACTCGAATTTCGCGCGCGCGGCTTTTACGTCCTTGGCGTCGGTTACTACGCCTTTTTTATTCCTCTTCGCTTCGCGCCCGACTTCAAACTGCGGCTTAAAAAGCGCGATAATTAGCGCGCCGTTTGCGGCGTTTTCGTTAAGCGCGGGTAAAATTTCAAGCAGCGAAATAAAGCTTACGTCGCAAGTTATTAGGCTAAATTTCCAGCCTCTAAACTCGCGAACGTCGGTATTTTCGTAAAATTTTACTCGCGCGTCGGCTTTTAGCGCGGGGTCTAGCTGATTAGTCCCTACGTCCACGCAAGTTACGCTTTTCGCGCCGTTTGCCAGCAAAATTTGCGTAAATCCGCCGGTGCTGGCTCCGACGTCGAGCGCCTCTTTACCGCGCACGCACTCTTCTAGGGCGAAATTTTGCAAAAACGTCTTTAATTTAAGCGCGCCTCGCCCGACGTAAATTTCATCCGTTAGCAAAATTTCATCGCCCGGACTCGCTTTAAAGCTAGGTTTATCGCAAACCGCGCCGTTTAGTAAAATTTTACCGCCTAAAATTAGCTCCGCCGCCTTATTTCGGCTGATATTTAGGGTGTTTGCGGCAAATAGATCAAACCTCATCGCGCCGCTTTAAAATTTTACGCGCGAAATTTCGCCTAAAATTTTCAAATTTCGCCCTTTAATCTCTCAAACTCCGCTTCGTCTATCACGCGCACGCCCAACTGTATCGCCTTTTCTAGCTTACCGCCAGCTTCTTCGCCGGCTAGCACGAAGTCCGTTTTTTTACTCACCGAGCCCGCTAATTTGGCACCCAGAGCCTCGATTTGCTCTTTAAATTCCTCTCTCGGGCGGCTAAGCGTGCCCGTGATAACGAAAGTTTTGCCGCTTAGCGCGCTTTGAACGGCTTCACGCCGTATCGCTACCGGGCGGACGACGGCGATTAGCTCCTCGACGCTAGCGCGATTTACCTCTATAAATTCGGTTAAGCTCGCCGTCATCTCGGCGCCGAAGCCTTCCAGACTCTCTATTTGCTCCTTCGTTGCGTCCAGCCACTCCTCGCCGAATGCCTGCTCGATCTTGCGAGCCGCGACTTCGCCGATATGCTCTATGCCCAAAGCCGCGATAAACCGCGCCAAACTAGCCCCCTTGCTAGCCTCGACGGCCGAGAGTAGATTGGCGATCTTTTTTTCTTTAAATCCCTCTAACCGAGATAATTTTTCAGAGTTTAAAGAGTAAATGTCTATTACTCTCGTAATAAGCCCTCGTTCAAATAGTAAATTTACGATAGCTTCGCCTAGACCGTCGATATTTAGGCACTTTTTAGACGCATAGTAAATAACTTGATTGATCGCTCGCGCGGGACAAGAGAGATTTTGACACTTTATAAACGCGCCTTCGTCGAGCAAATGCGAGCCGCACTCGGGGCAGCGCGTCGGACGCGAAATCGGCGTTTGCGAGCCGTCTCTACGCTCTTTAAAAACACCCGTGATCTTGGGTATCACGTCGCCAGAGCGAATGACGCTAACCAAATCGCCCTTCATAAGCCCTAGTCTCGCGATCTCGTCGAAGTTATGCAGCGTCGCCGAGCGTACGTTCGCGCCGTCTATATTTACGGCTTCTAGCACGCCTACGGGCGTCACCGCACCGCTCCTGCCTACTTGCAGCGCGACGTCTAAAAGTCTCGTAGTCTTTTCGATCGCGGGAAATTTATAAGCGACCATAAATTTTGGAAATTTTACCGTGTAGCCTAAATTTTCGCACTGCGCCAAGTCGTCCACGCGCGCGACCATGCCGTCCATCATCACGTCTTTGGCGTCTCTTTGCGCCAAAAGCTCGCGATACGCGCCCGCAAGCCCAGCCGCGTCCGTCACGTAAAAAAATTCGTCGCGCTCAAATCCCAAAGAGCGCACGAAGCCCATAACTTCGCTGTGAAGCTTAAAATTTAGCGAATTTTCGCCCACGCCCCACGGGATAAAAAGCAGCCTGCGCGACGCGGTAACCGCGCTATTTAGCTGACGAAGGCTACCCGCGGCGGCGTTTCTAGGATTTGACAGTGGCGCTTCGCCGTTTGCGGCGCGCTCGTCGTTTATCGCGTCAAAGTCGCTTTTTTTAATAACGACCTCTCCCCTAATTTCGATACGCCCGCCGTAATCTATGCGCGGCAAAACACCCTTAACCGTGCGCGCGTTCGCCGTTATCTCCTCGCCTATAAATCCGTCTCCGCGCGTGATCGCGCGAATTAACGCGCCGTTTTCGTAAAGCAAATTTAAGCTCGCGCCGTCGAATTTGGGCTCGACTACGAAGCTTAAATTTTGCTTTTCGCCCCGTTTTAGCCACGCCGTAAGCCCGTCCGCGTCGAAAATATCCTCCATGCTCCACATGCGCTTGATATGCGCGGCCTTGCTAAATCCCTCGCTAACGCCGCCGCCCACGCGCGTCGTCGGCGAAAATAACGAGACTTCCTCTGGATGCGCGCTTTCGTAATTAAGCACGGCGCGATAAAGAGCGTCGTATTCCTCGTCGGTGGCGATCGGCGCGTCGTCGTCGTAATACGCCTTCGCCCATGCGTTTAGCGTATTTACCGCGTTTTCGTATTCGGTTTTCGTCATTTTTACTCCAAATTTTACCAAAGCGCCGTTTGCTTCATCGCTTCGTGCATATCAAAAAGCTGTTTATGCTCGCTCACGTCGTGCGCGCGGATAATTTGCGCGCCGTTTTCATACGCTTTTAAGTGTAAATAAAGCGTGCCTGGCAGTCGGTCTTTTACCTCGCTGGGGCTATAAAAATTTATGACCGATTTGCGGCTAGCGCCTACTAAAAGAGGGTATCCAAAATGCGTAAAATGCGCTAAATGCTTAATTAGCAGCATATTGTGCGCGGCCGTTTTGCCAAAGCCTATGCCTACGTCTAGCACCAGCTTTTTAGCCCCCAGCGCGCCGGCGGCAGCGATCTTGGCGGCGAAAAATTCGTCTATTTCTCCGAGTAGATCCTCGTAACGCGGCTCGTTTTGCATGGTCGCGGGGTCGCCTTTCATATGCATCATGCAAAGCTCGGCGTCGTAGCGCGCGGCAAGGCTTGCTAAGGCGGTATCGGCAGTGATGTCGTTTATCATCGCAAAGCCGTGATTTAGCGCGAATTCTAGGCAATACGCATCAAAGCTATCTAGGCTAAATTTTACGCGTCCGTGCAAATTTAAGCGGTAAATTTCGCGCACGATGGGCTCTATACGCCTAAACTCCTCCTCTCGCCCGCAATAAAGGCTTCCCGGACGCGAACTAACGCCGCCTATGTCGATATACTCGGCGCCTTGCCCTATCATCTCCTCGATACGCCCTACGCCCGCAGCCAAATTTTCCACGCGGCTAGCTTCGTTAAAACTATCGCCGTTAAAATTTAGCACGCCCATAATCCGTGCTTTTTGCGTAAAATTTTGCGTAAAATTCGCGGATAAAAACTCCGCTAAATTTTTAAGCCCGAAGTCCTGCGCCTTTTCTTTTTTCGCCAAAATTTCGCGCTGCGCGTCGTTTGCGATCAAAAGCGCGCTAGTTTTCTCCTCGCGTCCTAATATCGTATCGCGGCTGGTAACTAGCTCCGCGCCTACGCTAAGCGCGTCTTGTTTTAAAATATTAGCCGCGGGCGAGCCGATATCCTCGATAAATATAAAATTTAGCCGCGACTTTTTTCGCATTAAATTTCGCCCCGCCGCGCTAGGTCCTATGCGCTCGCAAACAGCGTCGAAATCGGTATCGGGGTTAATTTTATAAAATCTCACGGGCGACCTTTTTGCAATATAGTAAGTAAAAGAGGCGTTAAAAGCTGCGCGGATTTGGCGTTTAGCTCGGCTAGGCGCACGAGCGAGCCGAAATAATCAAGCTCGTCCGCGCTAAATTTAAAGCCCGCTTCCAGCGCCTCCGTAATTACCGCGCTAATTAGCTCTTTTAGCTCGTTTTTACCCAGTTTATCGGCGCGTTCGTCCTGCTCGCAAGCGCCTAAAAATTCGTAAATTGCTTTAATATCTAACTGCGCTATATTAAGCCCGGAGCGCGCACGAGCTCGTTTTTGCGTTAAATTTTCCGTAATCATGCGCGAGCGAATAGTCGGCAAAAGCAGGTTTTTAGAATTTGCGGCGATTATAAAATTTACGTTTCTAGGCGGCTCTTCTATTATTTTTAAGAGCGAATTTTGAGCCTCGGCGCGGAAGGAGCGCGCCGCGATAACGAGCGTCTTTTCGTATTTTTCGGCGATATAAGCTTCGTTTACGACCTCGCGCGCGTTTTCTATCAAAAAATCGTCGTATATAAAAAACCTCAAATTTTGCGCGCCCAGTTCGTTTTCAAGGCGCGCTTTCAGCCCTTCAAAATCGCTCGTAACGACGATTTTATTTAACATTTATAAAATTACCTTATTAAAAAGCGCGGCGTCGACGCTTTTATCGAAGAGCTTAAAAAGTAAGATGAGTTTTACGTCTAAATTTTCGTCGTTCGAGCTTAAAAAAAAGCTGTTTTGCGCCTGCTCGTCGAAAAGCCACATATAGCTGTCGTTGCTTCCTTTGGCGATTTGCGCGCGCGAATTTACGCTTTTGCCGACGTAAAAATATACGTAACCGTTAGGAAACGTCGATGAGAGCATATCTTCTAAAAGCGCGATCTGCTCTTTGGAATTTATCTCGTCGATCGACGGATATAGCGCGCGTAGGCTAACGAAAGGCAGCAGCGGACGCGCGCTAGAAGGACGGTTGATTTTTTTAAGCAGATACGTTTCAAACCATGCTCTCTCGTCGTCGGTAACGACAATAAACGTCCTTTCTTCAAGCAAAAATTTTAGGCGCGAAGCGAGCAAGGGCGTCCACTCGACGCGGCGCTCCTCCATCCAGCTCATCTGCGCGCCTTCTTCGCGAATCGCGTCGAGCGTCCACTTTATAAATTCTTGCATTATTTATCTAGTTTATACGCTTCGTGTAGCGCCCTAACCGCGAGCTCGGCGTATTTTTGATCGATTATCATCGAAATTTTAATCTCGCTAGTAGAGATCATTTGGATATTTATACCCTCCTTGGCTAGCGTCTCAAACGCCGTACACGCCACGCCGCTGTGGCTTTTCATGCCTACGCCTACGATCGAAACCTTTACGATAGCGTCGTCGAATTCTACGTGTTTAGCTGCGGCTAGCTTATTCATCGTCTCTTTGGCTAGTTCAAGCTCGTTTTGAGGCACCGTAAAGCCTAAATTCGTGGTGCCGTCGTGTCCGACGTTTTGGATTATCATATCGACGTTGATATTTTGTTTAGCCAGCGCGCTAAAAATTTCCGCCGCGATGCCCGGTTTATCGACTACGCCGCGCAGCGTAACCCTTGCTTGATTTTTATCCAGCGCTATGCCGCTTACTAAGACCGCTTCCATATTATCCTCCGTTGTTATTAATGTCCCTTCGTTGTGGTTAAAGCTGCTTCTGGTAACTAGCTTGACGTTTAGCTTCTTAGCTAGCTCTACCGAGCGGTTTTGCAGCACCTTCGCGCCCGCGCTGGCGAGTTCTAGCATCTCTTCGTAGCTGATTTTTTCTAACTTTTTAGCCTTTTTCTCGATACGCGGATCGGTCGTATAAACGCCGTCTACGTCGGTGAAAATTTCGCAAACGTCCGCGTTTAGCGCGCCCGCTACGGCTACGGCGCTAAGGTCGCTTCCGCCGCGTCCTAGCGTAGTTATATCGCCATTTGCGTCGAGGCCTTGAAAGCCCGCTATTACTACGATTTTGCCGACGTCTAGCTCTTTTTTGATTCTAGTAGTTTCGATTTTTTCTATACGCGCTTTGGTATGGACGTCGTCGGTGAGTATGCCCGCCATCGCGCCCGTAAGCCCCACGCAAGGATAACCCTTCGCGTTTAAAGCGATCGTAAGAAGCGCGGTAGTTACCTGCTCGCCCGAGCTTAACAGCATATCTGTCGCCTTGCCGTCGGGAAATTTCGCAAAATGCTCGGAGTATTCTACTAGCTGATTAGTTACTCCGCTCATCGCAGATACCACCACTACGACGCTAGCGCCTGTTTTTTTAGTTTCGATTACGCGCTGCGCGACCGCTTCGATACGTTCTAGCGTCCCTACGCTCGTGCCGCCGAATTTTTGGACGATTAGCATTAAAAATATCCTTTCTTTCTAAAATAACTTAAAACTTTGTCGTAAATAGGCTTTTTAAAGTGATTTATCCCTTCAAAAGCCTCGCTCGCGCCTATAAATTTATACTCGCTAAATTCTGGGTGCTTAGTCGCTAAATTTATCCTAGCTCCGCGCGCTAGACGCACTAAAAAGTACTTTTGCGTCTGCCCGTCGAACGGGTATAATTTCTTGCTTGCGCCGCTTGGAAAATCATAGCTTAGCCACTCGGGGTATTCGCTTAAAATTTCCACCTTATTCGTGCCGATTTCCTCTTTTAGCTCCCGCAAAAGCGCCTCTTTGGGACTTTCGCCCTCGTCGATACCGCCTTGGGGAAACTGCCACACGTCGTTTAGATCCACTCTGCGCGCAACGAAAAATTCGCATTTAAAAGGATACGCGTTTGAGAGTATGACCGCAGCGACGTTTGGTCTATATTTTTTCTCCATTTTAGACCGCCCGTAAAATTTTACGGATTTTAACCAAAAAGAATTTATATCAAGCTTTAATACCCCCGATTTTACGCTACGTCTTAAAATTTAGCCCGCTTTTGTTACAATCGCGAAATTTATTTTAAAGGTAAAAATGCTACTTTACGTCCACATACCTTTTTGCGAGAGCAAATGCCCTTATTGCGCCTTCGGATCGGTAACTGGCGCGCAAAATTTAGCCCGAGATTATTTTAGCGCTATGATTAGCGATTTTAGGGCGCAAACGCAAAATTTAGACGTCTTGCGCGGGCGAATTTCGAGCGTATTTTTCGGAGGCGGTACGCCAAGCGCAATCGGCGCGAAATTTTACGAGCCGCTTTTTAGCGAAATCTCGCCGTTTTTAGCAAGAGACTGCGAGATTACCGCCGAAGCAAATCCTAATTCCGCTAGGCTTTCTTGGTTAAAAACTATGCGAAATTTCGGCGTAAATCGAATAAGCTTCGGCGCTCAAAGCTTTTTTGACGATAAGCTAAAATTCCTAGGGCGCATCCACGATGCGAGGCAAATAAAAAAAGCCGTTTCAAACGCGCGCGCGGCGGGTTTTAGCAACATTAACGCCGATCTTATCTACGGTACGAAATTAGATACCAAAAAGCGCCTTTTAGAGGAAGTTTCAAACGTGCGGGATTTAGGCGTAGATCACGTCAGCGCCTACTCGCTTACGCTTGAAAAAAATACGCCTTTTTACGGCAGGCAAAGCCTAAAAAAAGATAGCGCGGTTTTGGCTAAATTTTTAATAAGAGAGCTTGAAAACGCGGGCTTTAAACAATACGAAATTTCAAATTTCGGGCAAATTTGCCGTCATAATCTAGGCTACTGGCAGAGTAAAGATTATTTAGCTCTGGGCGCTTACGCGGTAGGATTTAGGCGAAATTTTAGATTTTACAACGCACATAATTTAGAACGTTATATCGCTAATCCGCACGAAAAAAAGCGCGAAATTTTAAACTCGGACGAGATAAATTTAGAAAAAATTTTCCTAGGCGCTAGAAGCGTCGTCGGCATAGAGGATAAAATTTTAACGCCCCCACAGCTAAAAAATGCGCGAATTTTAGAAAGCTCGGGAAAGCTAAATTTTAAAGACGGGCGCTTTTTTAACGAAAATTTCCTGCTCGCCGACGAAATCGCGCTATTTATCGCGGGCTAAATTTATAAAAATTTGAGCTTTTAGCGGGTAAAATAGCGAGTTTAATCTAAATTTAGGAAAAATTAATGTTCGGTATGAGCCTGCCTGAAATCCTAGTCATCGCCGTCATCGCGGTTTTAGTGCTAGGACCCGATAAACTGCCCGAAGCTATGGTACAAATCGCGAAATTTTTTAAAATGTTTAAAAAGGGCATAAACGACGCGAAATCGACGTTCGATCAAGAGGTAAAAATCGCCGAACTAAAAGAAGACGCAAAAAAATATAAAGAAAGTATAGAATCGGCTACGCAAAGCGTGCGCAAAAAACTAACCTTTGAAGAGCTAGACGAACTGAAAAAGGGCGTCGCGGGCGTCGCTAGCGAAATAACGAATGCCGCGGGCGGCGTAAAAAGCGCGGTAGATACGCTAAATAATCCGGGCGAGGCGATAAAAGAGGCGGTTTTAGGCGGATCAACTAGCGGAGCGCAAGGCGCGGCGAACGGCGAAGCATCTCGGGCGGCGGGCGAAAAGGGCGAAGTAAAAGCTGGCGAAGCGGACGGCGACGCGCGGAATTCGGCAAACCAAGGTGCGGTAAGCGGCGCGACTGTAAACGAAAATTTAGATAAAAAAGAGGCGTAATGTTTGAAGAGATAAAACCGCATATTATCGAGCTTAGAAAGCGCCTAGCCATAAGCGTAGCGGCGGTGATCGTATTTTTCGTTATTTGTTTTACCTTTTGGGAGCCGCTGCTTGCTTGGATGACTGCGCCGCTAAAAGCCGCGTTGCCCGCGGGCAGCAACATAATCTTTACGCAGGTACAAGAGGTATTTTTCACCGCGATGAAGGTGGCGTTTTTCGCGGGGATTATTTTGGCGCTACCCGTGATTTTCTGGCAGTTTTGGCTATTCGTAGCGCCCGGGCTTTACGACAACGAGAAAAAATACGTCGTGCCTTTCGTAATAGCGGCTACTTTTATGTTTTTGTGCGGCGCGGCCTTTTGCTACTACGTCGTTATCCCGCTCGGATTTGCCTTTCTTATAAATTTCGGAGGTCAGCTATTTACGGCGCTGCCTAGCGTAGGCGAATACGTCGGCTTTTTTACCAAGCTCTTAGTGGCGTTCGGATTGGCGTTCGAGCTACCGGTCGTTACCTTTTTCTTCGCTAAAATCGGACTCGTAGACGACGCGGCGCTAAAACGCTACTTCCGCTACGCCGTAGTCGCGATTTTCACGTTTTCAGCGATTATGACGCCGCCCGATATTTTAAGCCAATTTTTAATGGCGATGCCTTTAACGGGACTTTACGGCATTTCCATCTTAATCGCCAAATGGGTCAGGGTAGAAAACGAAAAAGCGGCTAACGGCGAGCGAAACGAGCAAAATGGCGAGTAAAATTTTAGCGGCGGGCGAAGCGGACGGGCAAAATTCGCAAAAACGCGGTTTAGACGCGCGGAACGAAAATTTAAGCGAGCGAAATTTAGACCCCAACGCCCTTTCTAGCTACGACTACCTTTTACCGCCGGATCTCATCGCTTCAAAGCCCGTAATGCCCAAAGAGGACGCGCGTCTACTGGTTTATCGGCGATGCGCCGGCGAGATAGAGCATTTAAAATTCGGCGATTTGCTAGACGTTTTACCGCAAGACGCCGCACTGATATTTAACGACACGAAGGTGATAAAAGCGCGAATTTTCGGACATAAACAAAGCGGCGGCGCGGTGGAGCTGTTAATTAATCAACCTCTTGGCGACGGCGTTTTTAGCTGCTACGTAAAAGGCCGCGTAAGCGCGGGCGCAAAGCTAAAATTTAAAGGCGGCGTAGAAGGCGAAATTTTACGCGCCGATAACGACGGCATTAGGCTCGTAAAATTTAGCAAATTAGGCTCGACGCTAGATACCGTAGCGCTTTTTAACGAGCTAGACGCGATCGGCCACGTGCCTCTGCCGCCTTATATCAAGCGCGCCGATAACGAGCAAGACGTAACCTGGTACCAAAGCGTCTTTGCTAAAAACAAAGGCGCGGTCGCGGCGCCGACGGCGAGCCTGCATTTTAGCGAAGCGATGGTGGAGCGTATCCGCTGCGAGCGAGAGAGCGCGTATCTGACGCTTCACGTGGGCGCGGGGACGTTTAAGGGCGTGGAAGTTAGCGACATCAGAGAGCATAAAATGCACGCCGAATTTTACGACGTTTCAAAACCCGCGCAAGAGCTTATTAAAAGCGGAGTTAAAATTTTAGGCGTCGGCACGACAGTTACGCGCTGCGTAGAGGAATTTGCAAGAAGCGGGCGCGCTAGCGGAGCGTGCAGTCTTTTTTTAAACCCCAGCAACCCGCCCGTGCGCCAAGATTATTTACTTACTAATTTTCACCTGCCCAAATCCACCCTAATTATGCTAGTAGCAAGCTTCGTAGGACTGCGCGCTACGCATAAAATTTACGAAACCGCCGTGCGGGAGCGATACCGCTTCTACTCCTACGGCGATGCGATGCTGGTGTTATGAGGGCGCAAGTCGATTTTTTGGAACAGCTAAATTTTTTCTTAGAAGCGCTAGGATTAGACGCGCGAAAAAGCGGCAACGTCTTAGTCTTCGAATACGACCCGTCTTATCCTAGAATTTACGAAATCGACGCCGCAAACGTAATCAAAACGATCGAATACGCGGCAAAAATTTTTTTATTTTCGCAAAGCGGCGCTAGAATTCTCGTGCGTTTTAGGGTCGCAAACTACAACAGCAAAAACGTAAATTTCGACGTTATAATAAGCTCAAATAAACCGCTGCAAGCCGTAGACGAAAATTTTGGCGCCAAAATGCGCTCTTATGCCAAAACCGCGCGGGCGGACGTAAAAATACAAGAGGACAAAATTTTAATTAAAATTTCCGGAATCCTGCCGGATGCAGGGATAGAAAATCGCCTAACTATAAAAAGCGGCTTTTTAAAAAAATATAACGCCCTAATCGCCTACGACGACGAGACCACTTTTGAAATTTTATCTAAACAGCTAAAATTTATAGGTATGAACGTCCGCCCCAAAAGCGACGTCAAAATCTTTCGCGAGCACGTAATAAACGGCATTTATAAGCCAGATATCGTATTTTTGCAAAAAGATTTTTTAACCGACGAAGCGGCGTTTAGCGAGCTTTTGAAATTTCAAAAACGCAAGCGCTTCTGCGTCGTCATAATCTGCGAAGACGCAAATCCCGCGCGTTTTTGGGATAAAAGCTTCGTAAAACTCGCGCAGCCTTATACCTACGACGTTTTACGCGCGGCGATTAACGAATGCCTAAAACGGCGCTCGCTCGCCGTAAGCGACGCGGCTAAATAATCCCCAAATACCGCTTTAAAATCACCGTCGCCGCTATGCTATCAAGCCTGCCGTCGCGCTTTGCGCTAGTATGCAACTGCGACGCCTCCGCGCTGCTATATGCCTCGTCTTGATACGCTACCTCACCCGAAAAATCAAGAAGCGATACGAAATGCTCGATACGCCGCCTCATCTCCTCCTCGCTGCTTCCGCCTAGCGGCACGCCCACTACTAGCGTCTGCGCGCCGTATTCTAGGGCTAGTTTGCTAACTTCGAGCGCGGCTTGATTGCGGTTTTTACGCAGCACCGCGGGTAGCGGCACGACGACCTCTCCCGCGCAAAAAGCCGCCCCGATGCGTTTAAGCCCCACGTCGATAGCTAAAATTTTACGCATATTTTTCCTTATTTAACCGCTCTGACGCGTAAATTTTTAATTTCCACACGCCCTTCTAGCTCGTATTCGTAAATTTTCTCGCCGAATTTCGCAAGCGCCGCGTCTAAATCTATGCCCGCGCCGCAAAATTTTAAAATTTCGTCGTCCGCTTGCGGCAAGGCGGCGTCTAAAACGCCGAATTTTGCGGCGAATTCGTTAAAATCGCAAATAAGGCTCGCCGCGCCCTCGCTTAAAAGCTTATTCGTACCGTCGCTATCGCCTAGGCGCTGAGGAAACGTAAAAATCGGCACTCCAAGCTCTCGCGCTATCCGCGCGCTTTGCATCGAACCGCTGCGCTCGTCGGCTTGCGCTACGATTAGTGCCTGCGAGAGCGCGACTACGATGCGGTTTCGCTGTAAAAAATGACATCCGTTGCGCCCCACTCCCTCGTCCGCCTCGTATTCGCTAAGAGCCAGTGCGCGGGCGTAAATCTCGCGTATGAAATTCGCGTTCGCGCTCGGATAAAGCACGCCGAGCCCCGTACCGAAAACTCCGATCGTGCGCGGCATCGCGCCCTTGTGAGCGGCGATATCGACGCCCAGCGCTCCACCGCTTACGACGCAAACGCCCGCGTTTTTTAGCGCGCCCGCTAGTGCGGTAACGCACTCTTTGGTATAAACGCTAGCGCGGCGAGAGCCCACGATAGCGACTTTGGGCGCCGCAAGAAGCGAAACGTCGCCCGCGTAAAATAGCCTTTTAGGCGGATTCGGTAAGCGTTCTAGCTCGTGCGGAACGATCGAAAGTTCGTTAAATTCGGGCAAAATTTTCCTTTTAATTTAGTCGATTAGCGGCCGCGCGTCTAGCAAATGGCCAGCTTTAAGAACAAATTTACGCACACAATTTAAAAGCGGCCGCGTGATCGGCGGCTTTTTTGGCATGGATTCTAGCGGAAGCTTATTTTCGTAATCCACCTAGCGAAATTTACAGCTATTTAGCGGGCGGTTGCGGGATAGCGCATAAAAATTTTATATCCGTACCCGCTTGCTAAAAATCCCGCAAACCGCAAATTTTAGCCAATAGTTTTCCGCCTAAAAAAGCTCGTTTAGATAAACGACCTCGACTTCGCTTAAAAGCCCGTTTTTGCTCTCTTTTATCGCATCGATCGTATTTTTCTTAGGATGGCCGATCGCGATAGCAAACCCTCGCCTTTTAGCAAGCTCCACCGCCTCTTTTAGCCGTTTTTTTACCGAGCTTTTAGCCGTATCGTCGTCTAAAAACACGTCGCGAGCGATGTAGGGCTTGCCGTATTTTTTGGCGATTTTAGCGACTACGCTAGACGCGATAGTACGGCTATCGACGAAGGTAAAACCCGTGCGTTCAAACGCCTCGTAGGCCTTTATCATCGACTCGGCGTCGCTCGTAAATTTGCTACCGGTGTGGTTATTTATAAATTTCGCTCGCGGGAAGTCGGCACGGACCTTTTGCACGCGCGCAAGTATGCTCTCAAAACTGTCTCCGATGTTTAAAGTGCCTATTTCCGGGCGCCCGAAGTGCTGCGCTTGCATCGGCAGGTGAATCATAAAAAACTCAAACCCTCGCGCAATCTGCGGAGTATCGGGGTGCGTCCTAGTCGCCGGAAATATCGAAGGCGTCACGCGCAGCCCGATAGAACGCACCATATCGGCATGCTCTTTTACCGCGATATCGTCGATTATCAATACGAGCTTAGGCTTACCCGTAAGAGGTTTTTTGGGCGCTTCGCCGATAAAATTTTGCGGTTTATCTTTTGAAGGCCGCTCTTTTTGAGAAAGGTCTTTTTCTTGCTTTAAGCCTTTTTTAGGCTCTTTTGCTTCGGACGTCGCGTGCGTATCTTGCGCTTTGACTTGACCGCTCGTTAAATTTTGCTCGGTTAGCGGCGCGACGGTTGCGTTTTTTTCTAAAATTTGTGGCTCTTGCGGTTCGGCGGATCGTAAAACATGCGTAGATTGCGGCATTTGCGCTGTTTGAGGTTGCTGCGAAATTTGCGCGTTCAAGCTTAAATTTTGCTCTAAATTTTTAGCTTTTAAAATTTCGGGCGCTTTGCTTAAATTTTCGGCTGCTAGCGGCCGCTGCGGCGCTAAATTCCGCTCAATTTCGCCTTTTTCTCGCTGCGCGGACGGCAAAGGCGGCGAAAAGGCGGGTTTTTCGTTTGCCGCAGACTGCGATTTTGCGAATTTTTCTTTCGGGCTAACGAATTCGTCTTTTGCGTTCGTATCGGCAAAAAGCCTGCTTAAATTTTCTTCCTCGTCGAATTTTGAAGGCTCTTTATACCATCTTTCGCGTTTTTTCTCGGCACTTTTATCTATCTCTTTTGCGGGTTTTGCTTGCGAAATTTTAGGCGATTGCGGATTTTCTTGCGTTACTTTTCTAGTTTGGTTTATCTCGCTTTGCGCGCCCGAGCTTCCTACTCCGTTTAAAGCCGCGATTAGCGTTATTATGATAAGCGCGGCGAGTATGACGATACCGGTTAAAATCTGATTCTTCGAGCGCCCGCCGTCTTTTTTGGGCGGACGCCTTTTAGTAGCTTTCGTAGCTTTTGAAATTTTAGCGGCCAAGATTAGTTTTTACTTTGATCGACTAATTTACCGTTAGTTATCCAAGGCATCATAGAGCGTAGTTTTTTACCGGTTTGATTTAGCAGGCTTCTTTCGGCGATGCCGCGCTCTGCGTTCATGCGGACGTATCCGGCCTTGCGTTCTAGGATGAAGTCTTTTGCAAATTTACCGTTTTGGATCTCTTTTAAAATTTCCTTCATCGCTTTTTTGCTATCTTCGCCGATGACGCGCGGTCCGCTTACGTAGTCGCCGTATTCTGCAGTGTTTGAGATAGAGTAGCGCATATCCGCCATGCCGCCTTGATACATTAGATCCACGATTAGTTTTAGCTCGTGAAGACACTCAAAATACGCCATCTCAGGCTCGTATCCGGCATCCACTAGCGTCTCAAAGCCCGCATTTACCAGCGCGCAAAGTCCGCCGCAAAGCACCGCCTGCTCGCCGAAAAGATCGGTCTCGGTCTCATCTTTAAATGTCGTCTCGATGATGCCCGTTCTGCCGCCGCCGATCGCGCTAGCGTAGCTTAGAGCTAGCTCTTTAGCCTTTCCGCTTGCATTTTGCTCTACGGCGATTAGATCAGGGATGCCGCCGCCTCGGACAAATTCGCTTCTTACCGTATGGCCGGGCGCTTTTGGGGCGATCATAATGACGTCAATATCCTCGGGAGCTTTGATCTGTCCGAAATGCACGTTAAAGCCGTGTCCAAAGGCTATCGCCGCGCCGCTTTTAAGGTTAGGTTTAATCTCTCGCTCGAAAATTTCGGCCTGAAGCTCGTCGGGAGTTAAAATCATAACGACGTCGGCGGCCTTTGCGGCTTCTGCTACCGTTTTTACCTCAAAGCCCTTTGCTTCGGCCTTTGCCCAGCTCCTGCCGCCTTTTGCCAGGCCCACGATCACCTTTACGCCGCTATCGCGCAAATTTTCGGCATGCGCGTGTCCTTGCGAACCAAAACCTATCATCGCGACGGTTTTGCTTCTAATCAAGCTCAAATCGCAATCTTTGTCGTAATAAATTTTTACTGCCATTTTACGTCCTTTTTTTGAAATTCGGGCGCAATTATACATTCGCGCGGCTCAAATGTCGCTGAAACCGAAAAACTTGATTTAAGCTTTATAAAAAAGCATTTTTGCTAGAATTGCCGAAATTTTTACGAGGAAATCCAGCAAGTATGAACGACTCAATTTACAAAAAAATCAAAACCCTACCGCCGTTAGACGACACGGTTATTCAAATTCAGCGCCTTTGCGCGGACGAGAATAGCTCCATCGGCGATCTAACCAAAATCATCGAAAAAGACCCGATGCTAACGGCTAATATCCTGCGCTCCGCGAACTCTCCTCTTTACGGTTTTAGCAAAGAAATCACGACTATCGCGCGCGCTATCTCGCTTTTCGGGATGGCTACGATCCGCGGTTTCGCGCTTTCAAGCGCTATAAAAAAGTCGTTTTCCGTAAATTTAGAGCCTTACGGGATCACCAGCCAAGATTTTTTAAATATTTCGATGATTCAAAACGCGCTGATGTACAACTGGTATTCAAAAGTTAAGCCTAAAAATTTAGAAATCCTCTCCCCCGCATCGTTTATGCTTGAAATCGGCAAAATCGTCCTCTCTCACGAACTCAACGAAAATAAAGAGGCGGACGAATTTAAATCAAGACTGGCAAACATCGTATATCCTAGCGATCTAGGGCTGCTAGAAACCGAATTCTTAGATATTACCAACGAGGAAGTTACGGCTAAAATTTTCGAAGAATGGAACCTGGAAAACGAGCTCGTAAACTCCATCCTTTACTCAAACGACCCCGACGACGCACCCGAGCACGTAAAAGAATACGCAAAAGCGCTAAAAGTCGTAAAAACGGCGATTAATATCTTTAATCAGCTAGACGAAGTCAGTATTCAAAACGCGCTTCCGTTGCTTGATGAATACGGCTTTGACCACGATACGTTTTTAATGGCTACGGCGAAGGTTAAAGACAATCTGTGAAGGATCTTTTTACCGCTCTCTTAACGGGTGTAAACGAGCGTGAAATTTCGGGCGAAAATCGCGAAATTTTACGCAATCTACAAAATTTAAACGCCGTAAATTTCCATAAAAACAAATTTTACCTAAATAACGGCTTCGTCTGCGGCAAGCTCGATATTAGCGCGAACGGAACCGGTTTTTTGGCCGCTTACGACCCACGTTTTAAGCAAGATATAATAATAGAAAATAAAAATTTAAACGCCGCTCATTACGGCGACGTGGTTCTAGCAAAGCTACTCCCACTTAAAAAAAAGCGCCCTAGCGCGAAAATCGTAATGAGCTTAAAACTAGCCAATGCCACGAGCGTAGTTTATACTAAAAATTTCGGCGCCGCCGTACTCGGAGTGAATCTAAAAACCGGGCTAAATTTGGCGCTAAAAGCCAGCCAAAAAAGCCTAAAAGCCTTACCGTTAGGCACGTTGCTTAAAATAAATAATCTAAACAACGACATAGTCGAAGTTTTAGGCAACATTAACGACCCCGCGAGCGATGAGAAAATTTCGCTTGCGATTTATAATAAAAACGACATTTTTAACGAGGCGTGCGAGGACGAAGCGCGCGCGTGGGGCGATGAAGTAGATCCCGCAATGTATCCGCAGCGCACGGATTTGCGAGAACTATCTTTTTGCACGATAGACCCGGTAGACGCCAAAGACTTTGACGACGCGATATATTTTGACGAGAAAAAGCGCGAAATTTACGTCGCAATCGCCGACGTCAGCGAATACGTAACTAGCTACGGTGCGATAGATAGCGAAGCTAAAAAGCGCGGATTTTCAATCTATTTTCCGCATAAAGCCGTGCCGATGCTGCCGCGAGCTTTGAGCGAAAACATCTGCTCGCTAAAACCTAACGTCCCGCGCCTCGCGTTTTGCTTTAAAATTTCGCTAGACGCAAACGGCGACGTGCTAAAAGAAGAACTTTTCGAAGCGATAATCCTATCAAAAAGGCGCTTTAACTACGACGAAATCGATGAAATTTTACAAGGCGGACAAAGCGAGATCGACTGGATTAAGCCACTATTTACATTAACTTCAAAACTTCGCAAAAAGCGGCTTACGCACGCATTTGATTTTCGTACGCAAGAGCTTCGCATGAGTCTAGACGAAAACGGCGAAATTTTAGCTACCAGATACGAAAACGACAGCGACTCGCATAGATTAGTCGAGGACTGCATGCTGCTAGCTAATAAAGCCGC
>NZ_CAJPMA010000006.1 GCF_905371695.1 uncultured Campylobacter sp.
TTTCGCGGCTAGCCATTAGTAACGCTTCGTTCGCATTAAACTCGAATTTTAGCGGCTCGTAAACCAAATCAAACGCGTCCTTAGCGCCCCCTTTAACGATACTAGGCGCATAATCCATCGCCTCGTCGACCGTATAGGTAAGCGTAGGAGCGATTAACGGTAAGAGCGCGCGGGTAATCAACGCCATCGCGCTTTGCGCACTTCGTCTGCGCGGCGCGTCCTTAGCGTCGCAGTAGAGCCTATCTTTGCAGACATCCAGATAAATCCCGCTTAAATCGGCGGATAGAAAATTTAGAAGTAGGTTAAAACCCTTTGAGAAATCGTAATTTCTAAAACATTTCTCGCACTCGTCAAAGGTCTTTTTAGCCCTCGTCAAAATCCAGCGGTCAAGCAGCCCGAACTGATCGCAAATTTCGTCCAGGTCGTTTACGTTTGCCAGTAAAAAGCGGATCGTATTGCGAATTTTGCGGTACTGCTCGCTAATTTGCTTTAAGATATTTTCGCTGATTTTAAGGTCGCCCGAATAATCGCTCATGCCGACCCAAAGGCGCAAAATTTCGACGCCGTAAGTTTTTGCGACGTCTTGCGGAGCTACGACGTTACCTTTGCTTTTGCTCATCTTTTGCCCGTTTTCGTCGACCGTAAATCCGTGCGTCAATATACTTTTATAAGGAGCGCGGGAATTCGCCGCCGCGCTTACTAAAAGCGAGCTTTGAAACCAGCCTCTGTGCTGATCCGAGCCTTCTAAATACATATCGGCCGGATATTCGCCCGCATCGTAATTAGGGCTTTTTAGCACAGCCTTCCACGTCGAGCCGCTATCAAACCAAACGTCTAGGATATCCATTACCTTTTCTAAATTTTGCGGATCGTATTTGCAATTTGACGGCAGTAGCTCGGCGATACTTAGATCCCACCACGCGTCGGCGCCTTTTTTTTCGAAAATCGCGGCAACGTTATCTAAAATTTCGGTATCAAATATCGGCTCTTTGGTATCCTTACGCCTAAAAAACGCTATCGGTACGCCCCAGTCGCGCTGGCGAGAGATACACCAGTCGGGACGATTTTCTATCATCGAGCCTATGCGCTTAATGCCCGCGGCAGGGTAAAATTTTACCTTTTCAAGCTCGCCCAACGCCGTTTCGCGCAGCGTCTTACCGTTAAGCTTAGGCTCGTCCATCGCGATAAACCACTGCTTAGTAGCGCGATATATTACCGGCTTGTGAGTGCGCCAGCAAAACGGATACGAGTGCGTAAATTTACCGCATTTTAGCAGCGCGTCGCCTAAAATTTCTAAAATTTTCTCGTTCGCCTTAAAAATATGCATCCCGATAAATTCGTCTACGACGCTAGACGGAAGCAACCCGTGTGCCTTTAAGCTCTCGTCAAAACAGCCTCCGTCGTCGACCGGCATTAAAACCTCTTTAAAGCCGTATTTTAGACATACGTGATAGTCGTCTTCGCCGTGTCCGGGAGCAGTGTGTACAAGGCCCGTTCCGCCGTCCATAAGTACGTGTTCGCCTAGTAAAAATCTCGATTTGCGTCCGTTTAGCGGATTTATCGCATGCGTATTTTCAAGCTCGTTTGCGGCGAATTCTTTTAAAATTTTTCCTTCCGTAAGCCCTAAATTTACCAAATTTTCAAGCAGCGGCTTTGCAAATATCAGATTCTCGCCCGTTATTACGTAGGTTTCGTCAGGTTTTAAACTAATAGCTTGATTAGCCGGCAGCGTCCAAGGCGTAGTGGTCCATATTACCGCGCGGGCCGCGCCGACGCCTAGTTTTTCCGACGCGTCCGTATCAAGCGCGAACGCGACGTAAATAGAGTAATCTTCCTTATTTTCGTATTCCACCTCGGCCTCGGCTAGCGCGCTTTTGGCGGCCCAACTCCAAAATACGGGCTTGCTACGCTCGATTAAAAGGCCTTTTTTAGCGATTTCGCAAAGAGCTTTGTAAATATCGGCTTCAAATTCGAATTTTAGCGTTTGGTACGAATTTTCAAAGTCCGCCGCGATACCTAGCGTTTTAAATTCGCTCTTTTGGATTTCTATAAATTCCCTCGCATGCGCGCGGCAATGCTCGCGGATAGCGCTTTTACTCATCGTCTTTTTAGCTTCGCCCAGCTTTACCTCTACTTGCTGCTCGATAGGCAGTCCGTGGCAGTCCCAGCCCGATACGTAGCGGACGCTTTCGCCGAAAAAGTAGTGGGTTTTTACTATGATATCTTTTAAAATTTTATTTAGCGCGTGCCCGATATGAAGATGTCCGTTTGCGTAAGGCGGGCCGTCGTGGAGATTAAAGCTTTTTTGCGCAGTTGCGCGGTTTTTTTTCATTTTGTCGTAGATTTTGCGAGTTTCGTACCATGATTTTAGCCGCTCAGGCTCGTTTTGAGGGAGATTTCCGCGCATCGGAAAGTCCGTTGCGGGGAGCAGTAAGGTGTCTTTATAATCCATATTCGGCCTTGTGAAAAATTTGCGAATTTTATATTAGCAACGGTTAAGACCCGCTGAAAAAAGCGGAGTTTTTGAAATTTTAGGCTATAATCGGGCCTAAAAGGACGAAACATGAAACAAGACGCAATCTTAATTATCGGCGACGATTTGCGGATAAACAAGCCGTTTTTGGAGTATATTTTCGAAAGCTACGAAAAGCGTAGGGGAGAGCTGGGCGAGGTAAATTTTATGCCTAAAAACAGCAAAGACTTGCCGTTTGCGATCGAAAATTTCGCTCAGAATTTTAGCTTTCTTACGATATTCGGCGACGACGAAGCCTACGCTACGAGCAGTAAAATTTTAGCGACTCTTACGAATGATTGCTTAGAGCTAAAAGCGCCCGACGTTTTGGTTCCCAAAAACGCGATAAATTTTACGAAAAATAGCTTTTTAGTGAAATTAAACGAAACGCAGATTAGTCTAGTGCGCGCGATCCCGACGCAAAATTTGGGCGAAATCTTAACGCCTGCGGGCGACGAATCCGCCTACTTTTGCCTATTTGACGTCGATGAGGAAAGCGCTAAAATTTTACTCTCTCCGCTAGCAAACACCTACGACGTAAAAACGAACCAAACCGCGCTTATAGACGGGCTGTGCCTAATCCGCGCACAGGCTAATAAATTCGGGCAATTAGAAGGCTTTTTACAAGGCGCTAAAACGCTCTTTTCGCAAAAAATGATGCAAGGCGACGATCCGATAGAATTTATCGCTAAAAAACTAATCGCGTCGGGTAAAAAAATCGCATTTGCGGAGTCGTGCACGGCGGGCCTCGCCGCAGCGAAATTCGCGCGCGTTAGCGGCGTATCCGCGGCGTTTGACGGCTCGCTAGTAACTTACGCAAATAAAATAAAGCACGACTGGCTTGGCGTCGGGGACGAAATTTTAGATACTTACGGGGCCGTCAGCGAGCAGTGCGTGCGCGCGATGCTAAACGGCGCGATAATTTCGACCGACGCGGACTTCGCGCTAGCTATCAGCGGTATCGCCGGTCCCGATGGCGGAAGCGCGTCAAAGCCCGTAGGAACGGTGTTCGTAGGCGCGATGAGCCGCGATAAAAGCGTGATCGTAGAGCGCTTGCTGCTAAAAGGCGGGCGAAATTACGTGCGAGAGCAAAGCGTATTGCACGCGTTCGTCTGCCTTTTAAGGCTAAAAAGCGACGAATTTTTAGGCTGATTAACGCCTAAATTTCGGTCGCAAACCAGCGCGGCGGCGGACTAGACGCGAATTTGCTTAAATTTCTTCTAAAAAATGCGCCGCGGTTAGCTTTTTATTTAGCGAAAACACGAATTCTTCCGCGTTTAGCGCTCCCTCTTTTTCAAGGCTTGAAATAATTTGCGACAAGGAGTTTTTGCCGTCGAATTTTAGCGCCGTTCGCGCTTCGTCGCAGCTTAGATCGGCGTTAAAATTTAGCCCGTCGGCAAGCGAAATTTCGGGTTTTTCGGCGCTCGCAAAATAGCTTAAATACCCCACTACCCGCGGTTTTAGCCTGGCTTTCGGCATCGCTAGCGGATCTTTTGCGTAAATTACGGCTTTTAAAGGCCGCGCGCAAATAGCGCACTTTTTGGTAGCGAAAATTTCGAGCAGCTCGTTTGCAGCTACCGCCGCATCAAGCCCCGTAATACGCGAAATTTCGTCTAAATTTAAGCTCGACGGATAAGCGCTTTTTAACGCGAAAAACACGCCACGCGAATTTTTCTTTTCCGCGCATTCCGCGCTAAAATTTTCGCCCGCGGTAATCTCTTTACTAGGCGCGCTACCGCCCTCGGCCCTATAATCTCCGTCCGGCTCGCCCTCCGCCGCGCTAAAATTTTGCGCGTCCTCTTTTAAAATAAAATTTAGCCTTCTTATCTCGCTAAGCCCGATCTCGTAATCAAAATCCTCCGCACCGCCTAAAATTTCGCTCTTCATTAACAAGCTTTTTCTAAACGAGCGGTTTAGCATAAAGTCGCGCATTTGCTGCTTCCCGACGCGCGAGGCGAAACTTCGCTCGATGTGCGCGTCAAATCTTTGCACGCCGCTTAACTGCCTAAATACGTCGTCTAGATTGCAGTCGCTCAGGTAGCAAAGTCCGTGCGCGCTGGCGTGCTCTACGAATTTATAAAAATAAATCGGATCGTTCGAGGCCTCTAAAAAATCGTGCAAAACGTAATAATCGTTGTCCTCGTCCATGATTTTTTTCACGTAATTTAACTGCGTAAGAATTAGCGCGCAGGTATCTTTATAGACCCTATTTTCGGTAGTTTGCAAGCTAAATTTCAAATATCCGCGTAAAAATTCGAGCTGCTTTCTAGCCTCGTTTAGCCTGTCGGTCGCGCAGCTTTTATCTTGCGCCGAAAACACCATAAAATCGCGCAAAACATCAAGGCTCTTCCAGCCCGGATAAACGTTATAACTAACGTAAGCGATCCCGCGCCGCGCCAGCAGCCGCCTAATCGAGCGCAAAAGCGCGTCCTTTACCTCGCCGCTAACCCAGCTGTAAAGTCCGTGCGCGATAACGTAGTCAAACTCGCCCAAACGCGCGAAATCCTCGTCCGTAAGGCTTAAAATGTCGCGTCGTAAGAGCTTTAAATTTTTAACGCCCGTTTTAGAGGCGATCTCGTTTCCTCTATCTACTTGTACCTGCGAAACGTCGATGCCTACGACTTCCGCGCGCTCGTTTTGCGCGGCGAAAGGCAAGATATTCCCGCCGTAAGAGCAGCCAAGCTCTAATACCCTAGCCTCCCTCGCGTTAGGCGCGTCAAGTCCCAAAAATAGCCCGATAGCTTCGAGCCTAAACGGCGAGCAATCCGGAAACGCCGCCGAAAAATACGGCACTTCGTCGTAGTAATCTTTAACTTCTTGCATCTGCTTCCAAAATTTTGATTTTCGCGAATTTAATGCTTTTTTAAAACGTATAAAAACTCGGTTACGTGCGTATTTCGTTTGCTTAAATTTCGGCTGCCGCGAAAGGCGTTATACCTTTGCTCTAAAATTTTCGTCCGCCCGAATTTGGCTAAATTTTCCTCGAATTGAGCGCGGGAGATAAACCCTTCGCAGTTATAAGAAATTAGCGCGAATTTCGTTTTTAAGCGCGATACCAGCTCGAAAAACGCCTCCGCCGCGCGCGATTTTTGATTATACGCCGAGCGGTTCCAATCCTTAGCGATGCCAGAAACCGCCGAAATTTCGCTCGGACGCTCGTAAGAGGCGATTAAATTTAGCATAAAATAATTAGAACCGTAAGGGTGCTGATTATAAGGCGGATCGAGATAAACTAGATCGACGCCGTCAAGCTCGCAGGCTAGCTCGTTCGCGTCGCAGCGATATACCTCAAAAGGCGCTTTAAACGCCGAAAATACCGGAAACGGTAGCGAAATTTCGCTCGTAATGCGTTTTAGCGCGTTTTTCCCCTCGCCGCCGAACTGCCCCACGCCTTGCTTATTTTTATAAAAGCCCTTAAATACGCCGCTCGTGTTTGCTCTATTACTCGCTTCGTAAAGCAGCGGCGCGATGAAAAACGGCTGCAAGTCCGCGGGCATTTTAGCGATCAGCTCGCGCGCCGTATCGATAAAAACGGCGTTTTTGCGCGTGTAAAACGCCCGCTCTCCGGGTAAAATTTTATCGTCGTTTGCGGGCGCGTAAAGCTCGGCGATAAATCCCGCGCGCAAATTTCTCGAAATTTCGCGGGTTAAATTTTCGTATTTGCGCCGTAAATCGGCTAAAAATTCGGCATTTACGTTAGCTAAATAGCAGCGGTTGGAAATTTGGCTGTAAAACTCCAAGTCGTTAGCCGCTAAAAAGCTCGCGTGGCGTTTTAGATAGCGCGCCACGACGCCCGAGCCCGAAAATATATCCACGCAGCTAATCTTATCGCGCCCGAGCTCGCTTTTTGCGACGTTTACGCCGCGCTCTATGAAATCAAGCAGCGAACGTTTATTGCCTAGATACGTTAAAATTTGCTCCTTTAAAAACGCGGGGTTTTCCGCCGTTTTTAAATTTTCGAGTTTCTCGCCGTGGCAAGCCTTTTTTTTATCCATTTTTTCTAGCGAATTCTTTCATAAAATCGACCAAAATTTTAACGTCGTTTTCGCTCACGGCGTTGTAAATCGACGCCCTAATGCCGCCAAGATGGCGATGCCCTTTAAGACCTAGCATGCCGTTTTCAAGCGCCTGCGCGACGAAAACGGGCTCTAACGCCGCGTCTTTTGCAATGTTGTAGCTCACGTTCATTACCGAGCGGTGCGCCGGGTGTGCGTGGCCTTTATAAAAGCCGCCCGAATTATCGATCGCGTCGTAAAGAAGCGCCGCCTTGCGCGCGTTTCGCGCCTTAATGCCCGTAAGCCCGCCTTGATCCAACAGCCACTGCATCGTTAGATCCAGCAGATATATCGCAAACGTCGGCGGCGTATTGTAAAGGCTTTTAGCCTCGGCGTGCGTTTTGTAACGCAAAAATGTCGGTATTTGCGGGCTACTGACGCGCTCTATTAGGTCTTTGCGGATAATTACGATCGTTACGCCGCTAGGTCCCGCGTTTTTTTGCGCGCCTCCGTAAAGTAGCCCGATATCCGTAAAATCAAGCGGCTCGGAGAAAAAGTCACTGCTAGCATCGATTACTAGCGGCGCGGCTGATTTAGGCAGGCTTTTATACTGCGTACCGTAGATCGTGTTATTCGTACAGATGTAGCCGTAGTCGGCGTCTGCGCTAAAATTTACCTCCGGAATGCGGTCGAAATTCGTGCCTTCGCTGCTTGCTACTACGCGCGCCTCAAAACCCATCAGCCGCGCCTCTTTGATCGCCTTATTCGTCCAAACGCCCGTATTTGCGTATTCGCACGCGCCGCCTCGCGAGAGATTCATCGGTATCATAGCAAACTGCAAATGTGCGCCGCCTTGCAAAAACAGCACCTCGTACTCGTCGCCAAACCCGTAAAGCTTGCGGATCTTTTCCATAGCGCCGAAGTGCACCTCTTCGTAGGTTTTGCTACGGTGACTGATCTCCATTATAGAGTAGCCTTCGCCGCGATAGTCCGTAAATTCGGCTTTCGCGCGCTCTAAAACTTCAAGCGGCAGCCCAGTAGGGCCCGCGCTAAAATTTATTTTTCTCATTTTTACTCCTTAGCTCGTGATTTTTGCTTTTTTACTTATTTTTTGTCCCGATAGTTCGATCTCGTCGCCGATTTTTAGCGCCTCTAAATTTACGGGTTTGCCGCCGACGCGGATTTGGATTAAATTTTTAGTCGCCTCGAAAAATTCTTCTTGCGCCTCGAATTTCGCCTCTATGCGCTTTAAATTCGCGCTCAAACTTAAAATTTTGTTTTTTAGCGCGCCGTCTAGCTGCATTTTTAGGCTTTTTAGCTCGTTAAATTTTAACGCGACGCGCGCGCGAAGAGCGGCCGAAGAAAAGCGAGAGCGCAAAATTTCAAGCTCGTTTTTTTTAGCCGTTATTTTAAAATTTAGCGCCGCTTTCATATCGTCTTGAATTCGGTCTAAATACTGCAAAACCGCGTTTTCGTCGGGCATTAGCTCGTTTATCGCGGCGCTTGGCGTAGGCGCTCTAAAATCCGCCGCGAAATCGCTGATTACGTAATCTATCTCGTGTCCGATCGCCGAAATCACGGGAGTTTTAGCGGCGTAGATCGCGCGAGCCAAAGCCTCGTCGTTAAAGCACCACAGATCTTCTCTGCTACCGCCTCCGCGCGCCAGCACGACCGCGTCCGCGCCGCAAGCGTCGGCTTTTTTAAGCGCCGCGATCAGCGATACGGGCGCGTTTTCGCCCTGCGTCAGCGCGTCGAATATTAAAATTTCGGTCAACTTCCAACGGGAACGCGCGATTTTAAGCATATCTTGCAGCGCCGCCGAGGTCGCCGAGGTTACCAGCGCGATGCGGCGGGGCACCTTTGGGATCTGCTTTTTATGCGCTACTTCAAAAAGTCCCTCGCGCTCCAAGCGCTCTTTTAGTTGTTTAAACGCCGTTTCCAGCTCGCCTTCGCCGTCCGGACGCAAGCTAGCCGCGATTAGCTGATAACTGCCCGAAGCCGCATAGATCGAGACCTTGCCGTAAAGAACGACGCTCATTCCGTCGCGCACTTCAAATTTTAGCTTGGCGTTATTAGCCTTGTAAATTACCGCCGAGATCGCCGCGCCGCCGTCTTTTAGCGTGAAATACCAATGCCCCGACGCGTGGCGAACGAGCCGCGAGACCTCGCCTCTAACCTCGACGTAGGCAAAATGCGCTTCAAGCAAGCTTTTAGCCTGCTCGTTTAGCTCGCTAACGCTTAGCATTTTGCGCCCGTTTTCGCGCCCCGCGCGTGGCGGCTAGATAAAATTTCGCAGTCTTTAAAAGCGCCGACGCGCCTTTTTATTCGCTCGCTCATTAACCTAGTTCTCTTACTTTTTTCGCGATAAACAGCGTCGAAATTTCCATCGAAAATCCCTTGCAAAGCTGCATTTCAAAGCCCGCGTTTTCAAGCTCGGCGCAAAACGAGCGCGCGTCTAGGAAATTTTCTATGGAGCTGGGCAAATACTCGTAAGCCTCTTTATTTTTCGAGATTAGTCCGCCCACGCGCGGTAAGATTTTGCTTAGATAAAAGTCGCGCAGGCTAGTTAGCAGGCCTTTTTGCGCGCGTTTGGTAAATTCAAGCACCACCGCGTATCCGCCGCTTTCTAAAACGCGGTTAAACTCGCGTAGCGCCGCCTCGCGCTCGACGACGTTTCGTATGCCGTAGCTGATGCTTAAAATTTGCGCGCCGCCAGATGGCAAGCCCGTAGCGTCGGCGTAAGCCTCGATGAAGTTAAAATTTGGAAATTTTTGCTTAGCCGCCGTCAGCATTCCGCTTGAAGGATCGACGCCCGTTAGCGAGTCTATTTTTACGTCAAACTCGCCCGCTAGCGCGCTCCAAATGCCCATCATATCGCCCGTCCCGCAGGCTACGTCGATCACGTTTATATTTTTACCGCGAAAAATTTCAAGCATATACCTGCAAGCGAATTTTCGCCAGCTCACGTCGATACCGAGGCTTAAAACGCGGTTAGCCAAGTCGTAAGTCGGGGCGATTTGATTAAACATTTGAACTATTTTTTCTTGTTTTTGCATAAAATTTTAATCCTTAAATATAATAATAAACTTTTAGTCCGCGCGAAATTTTACGCGTTTGGCGGACGAATTTTAACTTATGTACCAAAATTTCCTCGCGTAGGTTAAAAATTTGCTTGAAAATTTTGGTTTTTAGCTTGTCTGCGCGAATTTCGGCGGGCATTTTAGCTAAAATTTCAAGCCAGACGTCGCGGTCTTGAAGCGCGCCGAACGTCTCTTGCTCCGACTTTAGCCTACTTGCGTATTTTTGTAATCCGTAAATACTAAAAATTTGCGCGAAATACTCGAAAACGTATCTAGCCCTCTTTAATTCGATGCGAATTTTATGAAAGCACTCGTTAGCGCTCTCCTCGTTTAAAGCCCGAATTTTACGCTGCAGGCCCACTAGCAGCGCGCGCGATCTTTGCGCGCAAACGCGCTTTAAATCGCTATTTGCGAGCTCGCCGTCGTAAAAGTCGCTATCCTCGCGCAAAAATAGCTCCCAATCGCGCAAAAATCCGACGTTCGACTCGTCTTTAAAGGCCTCTGCGATCTGCGCGCCCCGCAAACTTCCGGCGTCTTTAATAAACCCAGCGATTTGCACGGCGCGTTTCTGTCTTTTTAAAAATGCGTAAAATACGTCTAAATCGCGTTTTTGATTAGTCATATCGGCTAAAATTTTAAAATTTCGCAAAAAGCGCTCGCAAAGTTTTTCATCGAAAACGCCGCTAAAAATTTTAATAAGCGAGCGGGTTTTTCGTAAATTTACGCGAAGCTCGTGCAACGCTTCGTCGTCCCTGCTCGCTAAATAGGCGTCCTTGGCGGCGTTAATTTTTAAAAATACGGAGAAAAGTAGCGTCCTAGCGCCGTCTTTACAGCTAATATTTGAAGGAAAATTTAGCTCGACGTCGCAAACGCTTAGCGTCTTGACCGCGAAATTAGCGTCGAATTTTACCTCAGGGTCGCCCAAAAGCGCGATTTGCTTATTTTTATAGCGCGGCTCGTCCGTTACGTCGCGCTTGATAAAATTTTCAAGAAATTTAGGCGGCGCGAATTCTCTTGCTTCAAGCGCTCCTTTAAACTCGATCTCAAACGTGCAAAGCCCGCTAAAATCGGCCTCAAAAATATCGATATTGCAGGCGTTGTTATTTAATCTAAAAAGGTAGCGGCGCTTATAAATTTTATCCCCGATGCGACGTTTTTTGGCTTCGTTAAACTCTGCGGCGCTTATTTCTCGTTCGTTTTCTTCGCGGATTAATCCAAAGCCCGTTTTGACGGTCTCGTAAAATTTTTCGCCTTCGCTTCGGTATCGGATCTCTTCGTTTTTGGATATTTTGGTATAAAACTGCAAAATTTCGAGGCGTTTAAAGCTTACGCCCTCATTTTGCAAAAAGTCGACGATTTCGGAGTTTGCGAGTAAAAATTTGCGTTCTATTTCTAAACCCATCGCGCCCTCTTTGAAATTTTAGGCGTATTTTATCGACTTACGCCTTAATTTGTAGATTTTTTTGCGCTCATCTGCAAAATTCGCAATCCTTCACGCTGGCGACGATGTTTAGGCGCTCGACGATATTGCTTAGCTTGCGCTCTAAATTTTGCCTGTATTCGTCGAGTTTAGCATCCTCGTAGCTCACGTCCTTTACGCGTCCGCATTTCTCGCAAACGACGTGGATGTGCGGGTGCTCGTAAATATCGTAGCGCGGCTTTTGATTTACCATATTTACCTCGACCACGAGTCCTTCGTCTTTTAGCGTATTTAGGTTTTTATAAACGGTAGCTAGCGATACGGACGGACTTTCTTTTAATACCTCTTCGTAAAGTTCGTCGATCGTGGGATGCGTGTGGCGGTCTAAAATTCGCAAAACGCTGATGCGTTGCGGGGTCACTTTAAGCCCTGAATTTTTTAAAAGCGTGACGTATTGCATATTTTTTCCTAAAATTTTTGTACGGATATTACAAAATTTTAGTTTAAAAACTGCTAAATAATATTAATTATCGTCTAGTAAAATTTTGGCGATTTGTTCGGCGGAAATTCCTAAACTAACTTCCACTTCGCTAGCCGCGCCGTGCGGGATAAACGCATCGCCGAACTCGAAGCTAGTCACGCTGACGCCCGAAATTTTATGCTCTTGTAAAAATGCGCTTAAAATTTCGCCTACGCCGCCTTTTTTGGCACTATCGCTGATTACGTACCATTTTTTACGGTGGCGCGCTAAATCTTCTAAAAGCTCGCTATCAAGCGGCTTTGCAAAAACTAGATCGACTAGCGTCGCGTCTATTTTAGGCGAGATTAAATTCCGCACGGCGTTTGCCTTGCCTACGCCGTTGCCGTATCCGATTATCGCTACGTCCGAGTCGCCGTAGGCTAAAATCTCGCCCTTACCCAAAATCAGCGGGCGTGCGGCGAATTCGCCGTTTAGGCTAAACGCCCCTCGCGGATAGCGAAACGCGCTGACGCCTTTGTAAGAATACGCGAAATCCATCGCGAGCTTCATACTCTCCTCGCAGCGCGGCGCGAACATTACGACGTTGGGTACGGCGTTTAAAAAGCTAATATCAAACGCGCCTTGGTGCGTCTCGCCGTCCTCGCCCACTATGCCCGCGCGGTCCATCGCAAATGCGATATTTAGGTTCATTATGCACGCGTCGTGGATAAGTTGGTCGTAAGCGCGCTGCATAAACGTCGAATATATCGCGACGAAAGGCTTAAAGCCCTCTTTCGCCATCGCCGCCATCGACGTTACGGCGTGCTGCTCGGCGATGGCTACGTCCCAAAACCGCTCGGGGAATTTTTCTATCAGCGCGTCCATGCCCGTGCCCGTAGGCATCGCAGCCGTCACGCCCACGATATCATCGTGCGCGTCCGCTAGTTCTAGCAAGTGCTCGCTAAATATCGCCGTCGCCGATTTTTGCGCTTGTTTTTTAATAAATTCGCCGCTTTTTAAATCAAAAGGCCCCACTCCGTGCCAGCCCGCAAGGTAGCCCTCCGCGTATTCGTATCCCTTGCCTTTTAGCGTCTGAACGTGCACGATGACGGGCTTTTTCATGGATTTAGCCGTTTCAAAAGTACTAATTAACGCGCCTAAATCGTGTCCGTTTACGGGGCCTATGTATTCAAGCCCGAGCTCTTCAAAAAACATCCCCGGAGTTATTATGCGGATGCCCTCTTCTAGGCGCTTTGCCATATACGTTGCGCCGTCTGGCATATAGCTTAAAAACCGCTCGACGCGGCTTTTAAATTTTTGATAAAACTGCCCCGCCATCATCTGGCTAAGGTATTTACTAAGCGCGCCGATGGGCTTGCTGATACTCATCTCGTTATCGTTTAGGATTACCACGCACGGATATTTGCGGTCTCCCAGCTCGTTTAGCGCCTCGTACGCCTCGCCTGCGCTCATCGATCCGTCGCCGATCACGGCCACGGGAAGGCGGTCTTCGTTTTTTAGCCTTATCGCTTTTGCGGCGCCGACCGCTAGGCTAACGGAAGTCGAGCTGTGTCCGGCTATGAAATAGTCGTAAGGACTCTCGCTAGGTTTGGTGTAGCCGCTAACGCCGCCGAATTTTCGCAAGCTACCAAAATTTTCCCAGCGCCCGGTAAGCAGCTTGTGCGCGTAGCTCTGGTGACTGACGTCGAAAATAAACGGATCGCGCGTAACGTCAAAAACGTAGTGCATAGCGACTATAATCTCGACGGCGCCGATATTTGAGCTAAGATGCCCGCCGTTGCGGCTCACGACTTTTAAAATTTTATCCCTTATTTCGCCGCATAAATTTTCAAGCTCGCCCGCGCTTAAATTTTTTAAATTTTTAAAATCCGTCACGCGTTAGCCTACTCGCCGATGATTTTTTTAACTTTTTCTAAGCGCGTTTGCATGGTCGCGTCTATATTGCCCGCGTCACTGATTATCACGACGCCGCCTTTGCCGATCGCATCGTCCGGCTCGATTTTCACGCGTTTTTTGCCTTCCAGCTGCGCGCTTAAATAGGCCGCATCGGCCGGATTTACGCGTATTTGCGCTTCCTTGGCGTCGCTTACGTCTTTAATAAGCTCCGCCGCGAGCCTGTAAGCTATCGCGCCCGAATTTGCCGAAATTTCTCCTTCAACAACCTCTTTTGCGATATTTACGGCAGTCTGAGCCAGCTCGCTTTCGCTGCTTTTTAAAAATTCGCCTACCTTGTCGTATTGCTCTGCAAGCTTAGTAAAAGATGCGCTAAAACGCGCTTCGAGCTCGGCTATTTGCGCCTGCGTTTTTTGTTCGGCGGCGGCTTCGCCTTCTTTTACGCCGTCTTCTTTGGCGCGCAAAATTTCAGCCTCTAATCTACGCGCGAACTCGGCCTCTTGATTTTCGATTTGCATTTGTAGTTTTACGATATTGCTGCTTAACTCGTCCGTTTTTTTAAGCAGCTCTTCTACGAAATTTAGATCAAATCCTCCTTGCGGGGCGAAATTTTGCGCGCCGCTTTGGGCTGAATTTTCGCCCTCTTGGGGATGCGCGCTAGTAGGCAAGCTTTGCGCCGCGTTTTGCCCCGAATCCGCCGCCTCTTTTTGGCTCTCTGCTCTATGCTCGCTTCCTAGCACCTTAAATCTATAATTTTCTACGAAGTGCTTATCCGCGCCTTCGCCCGTTATTACGCTGCTTCTCATTCAATCATCTCGTCGGCTTCGCCTACTTGGAATACGCCCTGATCGGCTAGCGTCTGGACGGTTTCTACGATGCGTCTTTGCGCCTCTTCGACGTCTTTTACGCGCACCGCGCCTAAATAACCCATCTCCTCTTTAAACGCCTCTGCCGCGCGCTGGGACATATTGCCCAGAAATTTATCTTTTAGCGCGTCGCTTGAGCCTTTAAATGCTATCATTAGATCCTTTTTATCGACGTTTTTAAGAATTTCGCGAATGGCTGCGGCATTAAGGTTAATAATATCTTCAAACGTAAACATAAGCTCTTTAATGGTGTTAGCAAGCTTTTCGTCGCTGCTTTCGATGCGCTCGATCGTGCTTTTGCTCGCTTTTTGGCCGAGTCGGTTTAACACCTCGGCGACGGCTCTCGGGCCGCCGACCTCGACTTTATAAGAAGTTAGGCTTTCTAGCTTGCCTTCAAGCACGGTCGATACGCGCTTAATTACGGACGGGCTAATATCGCCCAGATTAGCCATCCTAATTACGACCTCGCTTCTAAGCTCGTCGTTAAAGTAAGATAGCGTCTCGGCAGCGCCCGTAGAGTCCATATGGGCTAAAATTAGCGCGATGGTTTGTGGGTGTTCTTTTATAATAAAGTCGGCTAGCTGCTGCGGCTTTATCTTGGTTAAATAGCCGAAACTCTTGGTGTTTTCCATATTTTTGGCTAGCTTATCCAAAATTTTCTGCGCGGCTTCCGGACCGAAGGTGCGATATAAAATTTCCTTCGCGTATTCCAAGCCGCCGCTTTTCATATATTGATTTGATTGCATTAGAGCGTAAAATTCTTCTAAAACCGCCGCCGCTACGTTTTTATCGATAGTTCTAGCCGTAGCTATGTAGCTAGAAATATCCGTGATCACATCTACGTCCATATGCGAGAAAATAAGGCTCGTAGCCTCCTCGCCGAGCTGTATCAAAAGTATCGCGATTTTCTCCGGCATCGATAAATCTTCATAGACTACCTTTTGCTGTTCGGTTAATTTTATCGCCATTACATTTCCTTGCGCGAGTTAAAGTCGCTGTCGTTTCTAACCATCTCTTGAAGCAAATTCGCCACCTCTTCGTTGCGCTCGATAACCGCGGCTTTTAGCTTTTCAAGCAATATATCGTAGCGAAGCTCCTCTTCGTTGAAATCCTCCGTAAGCCCCAGCTGCTCCTCGACGCGTTTTTTAGCGGCTTTAAATTTCTCCAAAGTATCCTCCGCGTCGATTTCGAGATCTTCGAGATCCTCTTGCGGCGGAAGCTCTTCTTCTTTGGTCTCCTCAAGCATTTTGGTCATAAACGGTACGATGACTTTTTTGTAGAATAAATATAGCAAAAATGCCGCAAAAAGGTATTTAACAAGCGGCATAAACGGCATTACGTAATCGTTCATAAATCCGTCTAGCTTTTGTCCGGCTTTAATATCCTCTTTTATCTTAAATTCGAAATTATCCAGCGTTACCTCGTCGCCGCGCGCCTGACTATAACCGATAGCTTGGCGGATTAGATTGGTAATAGAGTCTTTTTGCGCCTGCGTTAGCGGAACGTATTCGGTTTCGCCCGTTTCCTTGCCGTTCTCGTCTTTTTTACTTTGATACGAGCCGTCTACCACGACTGCCGCGCTTACCCTGGCGATCGTGGCGAACTGGCCTTTTACGTTAGTGATTTTCTTTGAAATTTCGTAATTAGTTTGCTGCGAGCTTTTGTTGTATTGCTCTTTCGAGCCGCTATCTTCTATGCCCTGCACTGGTCCTATGTTGCTAACCGCGCCCGGTACGCCTCCGATTTCCGCGGGCGAGCTGCCTTGCCGTTTTTCCTCGACGATGCTCTCGCTGCGAACTACGTTATTTGGATCGTAAGTTTCGCTTTGGCTATCTTTTTTATCGAAATCAAAGTCTATATTTACCTTGGCCACCACCCGATCGGCGCCGCCTACGATAGGAGCTAGTACGTTTATGATTTTTTGCTCGTAATTAGCTTCGAATTCGCGCTTGTATCTTATTTGCTGAGCGATCGCCTCACTATCAAATTCGCCGTTTTCCTCACCTAGCGCTATGCCGTCTTGATTTACGATTTTGACGTTTTCGACGCTTAAATTCGTAACCGCCGCCGCGACTAAATTTTTAATGCCGAAAATTTGCTTTTGGCTTAAATTTACCCCCTGTTTTAGCTCGACTACGATAGACGCGCTAGGCGGAGTTTGGCGCTGGGTAAAGACCGTCTCTTTGGGTATGGCGATGCGGACGGAGGCTTTTTGTATAGAGTTTAGGCTTTCTATCGTGCGGGCTAGCTCGCCTTCTAACGCACGCTGAAATTTTACCCGTTGCTCGGCATCGGTAGCGCCGAATTCTTGCTTATCGAAAATTTCAAAGCCTATCTTGCTCTCTTTTGGAATTCCTAGCGTCGCGACCGAAATTCTCTCGCGATAAACGTCGGCGTTAGGTACTAAAATCGTACCTTCGTTTGCGAGCTTGTAACTCACGCCGTCTTTGTTTAGCTGATCGATTATCAGCGCCGAGTCGCTCGGGCTAATGTTTTCAAATAGCACGCCGTATCCGGCATAACTATCGCCGCGCGAGCTTTTGTAAATGCTTAAAAATACCAAAAAGCCTACTACTACGACGATAGAACCCGCAGCGACTATCTTTTGGCGTAAAGATAGCTTTTGATAAACTTGGCTTATTTGTAAAAGTAACGCTTTAAAATCCATATTTTTACTTTAAAATTTCTCTTAGCTCTTCAAATACTCGGTCGTTTTGGCGCGCTTGCCCGACCGTGACGCGAAAGGCGTTTAACCCGTAGCTTTTTAAATCCCGCAAAATTATACCCTTTTTTAACATACTTTGCGCTATGCCAGAAGCGCTTTTATCCGTAAATTTAAACGTTATAAAATTCGTGTAGCTAGGTATAAATTCTATCCCCAATTCGCGCGCGAAATTTTCGTACCTCGCCATTTGCTCTAAATTATTTTCAAGCGTCTTTCGCACGAAATTTTCATCTTTTAAAGCCTCTATCGCGGCTACTAGGCTTAAAGTAGTGATGTTAAAAGGCGCCCTTAATTTGCCCAGCTCCTTAATAATATCCTCGCCCGCGATACCGTACCCTACGCGCATACCACCTAGCCCGTAGGCTTTTGAAAACGTGCCTAAATAAACGGCGTTTTTAAATTTCGCTATTAATTCGTTCGGATTTACGCCCTTTTTGGCGTCTTTAAATTTTGCAAATTCGTTATACGCGCAGTCAAATACCACCATCGTATCATCGCTAACCAGCTCCAAAAACTCGTAAACTTCGCTAATATCGGGACACTCGCCCAGCGGGTTATTAGGCAAGCATAAAAAGATTACGGCTATCTCGTCTTTACGTTCGGCGTAAATTTTGGCGAATTCGCGCATATCGTGCCCTTGCGAGCTCGTGCGGTAAATTTTAGCGCCCGTTTGTTTAGCGTAAATTTCATACATCGCAAACGTAATACCGGCCGTTAAAATCGCGTTTTTAGCGTTTGTTTTAGCATGTAGGCAGTATTCGATTATCTGATCGCTTCCCGAGCCTATGATTATATTTTTAGAACTTACGCCGAATTTCGCCGCCAACGCCTCTTTAAGCTCGAAATAGCTATCGTCGGGATACAAAAACGCCTTATGCGCGGCCTCTTTTATCGCTTCTACTACGCGCGGGCTAGTTCCGAACGGATTTTCGTTGCTGGCTAGCTTTATAACTTCGCCGGGCTCTATGCCAAACTCCCTTACTACGAGCTCTATTGGCTTACCCGCTTCGTAATTGGTTAAATTGGCTAGTTTTTCGTTAAATTTCATGACTCTTCTCCGTTTAGATAGCTTCCCAGCCAAGCAATCTCGGCGCCCTCTTTTTTAGCCACTAGCAGCGCGTTTTGCACCTTTTCGTCATCGATATGTCCGATAAAATCGATATAAAACACGCTTTTAAATTCGCGCTGCTTTATCGGACGGCTTTCAAGCTTGGTTAAATTTATATTTTCGTTTTTAAAAATTTGCAGCAGATCGACCAGTCCGCCGGGCCTATGGTCGGTTTTAGCCAAAATCGACGTTTTTGAATTTTCCGCCTTCGCGTTCTTAAAATCGCTCAAAATAAAAAATCTAGTGCGATTAGCCATATTATCTTCAATCGTCTCGTATAAAATCGGCACGTTGTGAATTTTAGCCGCTATCTTTGAGCAAATCGCAGCCGCGCCGCGCTCTTGCGAGGCCAGAAGCGCCGCTTGTGCGGTCGATTTGGTCGGGATAAACTGCACGCCGCTTAACATGTGATCTTCTAAAAATTTACGGCACTGATTGTATCCTTGCGGATGGGAGTAAATTTTATCTATCTCTTTTAAATTTTGCGCAGTGCTAACGAAGCTGTGGTGAATGTCTAAATAAAGCTCGGCGATGATTTTGATATCCTCGAATTTTCGCAGGCAATCAAGCGTGGCGCCGACCGCGCCTTCGGTATTATTTTCTATCGGCACGACGCCGTATTTAGCCTCTCGCTGGGCAAGCTTGGTAAATACCGCTTCGATGGTTGCAAGCGGCAAATACTCGCTCATAGCGCCGAAGCGACTTTCGGCGGCTTGATGGGTGTAAGTTCCCTCGGGACCTAGATAAGCGATCTTTTGGGGCATCTCCAAATTTCTGCTAACGGCGAAAATTTCAAGGTATATCGCCTCTATCGCGGCGCGATTAAGCGATCCGCCGCTTTTAGCAAGCGCGGTTAAGCGGTTTATAATAGAACGCTCGCGTTCCGGACGATAAATGGGCGCTCCCGAAGTTTGTTTTAGCTTGCCGATTTGCTTAACCAGCTCCATTCGCTCGTTTAGCTTTTTTAGTACCGAATCGTCGATCTCGTCGATCTTGCCGCGCAGTTCGTTTAGTTCTAGCATCTTTTGCCTTACGCTAAATCGCGCTCTAACGCGATTAAATCCTCAAAGCTCTCGCGCTTGCGAATTAAGCGGTGCTTGCCGCCCTCTACGGCGACTTCCGCCGCGCGCGGACGGGTGTTATAATTGCTACTCATCGAAAATCCGTAAGCCCCCGCGCTTTTTACCACGACCAAATCACCGCTTTCGCATGCGGGCAAGCTTAAATTTTTACCCAAAAAATCGCCGCTTTCGCATATCGGTCCTACCACGTCGCAAATACCGGCGCTCGTATCTTTACCAACTACGCTAATGCCGTGAAACGCGCCGTAAAGACTAGGGCGGATTAGGTCGTTCATCGCGCCGTCTACCACGACGAAGCGCTTTTGGCGGTTAAATTTTTCATATAAAACGCTAGTTAAAAAATATCCGCTATTACCGACGATAAAGCGTCCCGGCTCGCAGACGATCGTAACGTCCTGTCCTTCAAGCGCGCCTAAAATCCCCTGCGCGTAGTCGTAGAGACTGACGTCGCTTTCGTTTTGATAAATTATCCCCAAGCCGCCGCCGACGTCGAAGAATTTAACGTCTATATTAAGCGCACGAAGCTCTTTTAAAAGCGAGCTTACGATGCGCGCGGCCTCTATAACGGGATTAATATCCGTTAGCTGCGAACCGATATGAAAATGCACTCCCACCGGCTCTAAATAAGGGGAGTTTTTAGCGTAAAGATACATTTTTCTGGCGGTATTTATATCTACGCCGAATTTATTTTCGTTAAGCCCGGTCGAAATGTAAGGGTGGGTTTTAGGATCTACGTCGGGATTTACTCGAATGCTGATACGCGCCTTGCAGGCTAAATTTTTAGCGATTTGCTCCAAGCGATACATCTCGGAATCGCTTTCTAAATTTATCATCAAAATATCGCTTGCAAGCGCCTCTTCGAGCTCGCAATCGCGCTTTCCGACGCCGCTAAAAATAATCTGATATTTTTTAGCTCCCGCAAGCAGCGCGCGCCTAACTTCGCCGATACTAACGCAGTCAAACCCCGAGCCTAGATTTGCTAAATGCTTTAAAACGCTCAAATTAGAATTTGCCTTAACCGCGTAGCAAATGAGTGATTTTCGCGCGCTAAACGCATTTTTTAGCTCCTCGTAGCGGCGCGAAATATGGTCGAAATCGTAAACGTAAAGCGGAGTTTGGTAGGTCTTTGCAAGCTCGTTAAAATCCATAAAATAGCCCTTGTTTATCTAGCGTTAAAATGACTCAATTCTACAAAAAAAATGCCAAAATTTGGCTTAACGATGCGATTTTACGAGCCAAAACGCGTAAGCGCCCAAAATGACGACGGGCGATAATATACCGATCTCGGGCGCGATAAAAGAATTTTGCGAAAATTTCCCCAGCACGAAAAGCACGCCCCAAACCACCAAAGTAACCGCTACGAAAACGAAGCTCGCAAAAGCAAGGTTAAAAAATCGTCCCGTTACCGGTAAATAATAGTAAAGTATGAGTGCTAGAAACGGCGCGAAAAAAGGCGCCGCGGCAAGCGAATAAAGGATAGATCTAGCGTTTGCCAGCAAGGCCCCTTCGTTTTTAAACGTCCAGATAAAATCAAGCGCGTCTAGGATGCTAAAATTCGCGCTTTGATCGGACGCGCTGGCGATGCTTTTAGGCGTAAAGCCGCTAAGCGCGTCTAGCTCGTCGAAATTCCTGGTCGTTAATCCGCTCGCGCCGAGCTCTAAATTTTTAGGAAGCGTCGTTTGGCTAACCTCTCTTAGCTCCCAGCGATTATCTTCAAAATTTGCGCTCTTAGCGAATGTAGCCGACGCCAAATCGGTGCCGTTAATATCGAAAATTCTAACGTCGCTCGCTTTTTTTTCCAGCGGTTTAAGCTCTTTAACGTAGATAAATTTTCCTTCGAATTTTAAAAAACCGTCGTTTGCGCTTTTGTTAAAGCTAGCGCCCGCCACTACGCTTTTTTGAAACTCGGACGCATAGGCAAATGGGGTAAAATTTAGCCCAACGTAAAGCAGCGTCGCCGACAAAGCGATCAAAAATGGCGGCATGATTAGCGCATTTTTGCTGATCCCAAGAGCGTAAAAGCTTACCAGCTCGTTTGAGCGCACCATATTTACGTGGGCGATAATTAGCGCTAAAACCAGAGAAATAGGCATCACGTAATTTACGGCTAAAAGCGCGGTAAGGCCCGAGTAAAGAAGCTGTAAATTCGCGCTTGCGGGCAGCTCTTTGAGATTAGTAAGCAAATCTATGCCGACGTAAAAAAGCTCCAACGCGCCAAATACTATCAAAAACGTCTTTAAATAAACCCAGCCGACGTAGCGCGCGTATAGGCTCATAAAGCTGCCTTTTTGCGCGTAAATTTTTGAGATACGGCGTCTATATCGCTATTAATTAGCTCCAAAACGGCGCTTTTAGCATAGTCTAAAATTTCGGCTAGCTCCCGTGTTTCTTCGTTTGAAAACTCGCCCAATACGAAATCCGCCGCACTTTGATTTTGGCGTCGGGCGTCGCCTATGCCGATACGCACGCGCTCGTAATCCACGCCTATTAAAGAGTCGATAGATTTTATACCGTTATGCCCGCCGCTACTCCCGCCTTTTTTAAATTTTATAGTGCCTATCGGTAAATCAAGATCGTCGTGGATAACTATGATACGGTCAGGTTTATAAAAATCGTTTACGGCTTTTACGGAGTTCCCGGATAAATTCATAAAAGTAGAGGGCTTTAAAAGGAGCAAATTCGAGCTTTTAAACAGCTCGCCTTGAAATTTTGCGGAGCTTACGTCTATAAAATTTTGGGATTTTAGTAGGTCGATTAGCATAAAACCTACGTTATGGCGAGTATTTTCGTATTTTGGGGTTGGATTTCCCAACCCCGCGATGAGTATCATTAAAGCCCTTTTACTTAGCTTTAATAACTCCGAGAACTGCGACGCGATCGGCGTCCACGATAGTTACGCCCTTAGGCGCTACGATGTCGCGAACTAAAATCGTATCGTCTACGTCGAGTTTATTTACGTCGATTTCAAAACAATTCGGTAAATTTTCGGCCGTACATTTTACGGTTAATCTGCGTTTTGATTGAATTAAAACGCCCTTGTTTTTTAAACCTATCGGCGTACCGACCGGCTTAACTGGGATCATATATTTTGAAATAACGCCCGGAAGCGCTACTTTTAGATCTACGTGTTTTAGATTATTCGTCACCGCGTCTCTTTGGTAATCGACGATAACGACGTTATAAACCTTTGCGCCCACTTTTACGTCAAACGCAAGGGTCTCTTTTTTACGCGCCTCTTTAATAAAGTCGTTGACTTTAAACGCAGCCGCGATATTCTCTAATCCCTTGCCGTAAATGTTTGCGATTAGATAACCATCTCTTCTCAAAGCCTTTGCAGGCTTTTTACCGATACTCTCTCTAACGATTCCTTCTAACATCGTTTTCCTTTCGTGAAAAATGAGCGCCGATTTTAGCTAAAATTTTATAAATTTAGGCTAAATCAGTCTAAATCTTTAAGCGAAATTATGCTTTCCGGTATTACGGCGTCGTCGCCGTTTTCGCTTCTGGATTTAGCCAAGTCTACGTTTTTAATTTTTATTTCAAGGTCGTTTGGTTTACCCGATTTACTCAAAGCCTCTTCGGCGGTAATTATACCCTGCTCGTAAAATTCCAGCAAATGCTGCTCGAACGTCTGCATTCCGTAGGTATTTTTACTCTCAGAGATCGCCGTATAAATATCGTCGCTGCCGTCATCGGCCTCCATAATCTCTTTGATTCGTAAATTTTTAATAAGTACCTCAACGGCGGCGCGGCGCTTATTATCGACCGTTTTTACCAAGCGCTGCGAGATTACGGAGTGTAAAGTTGCGGCTAGTGTCATTTTTACGCGGTTTTGCTCGGTTTTAGGAAACATATTTATAATCCTGCCAATACTCTCTTTAGCATCGATCGTGTGAAGCGTAGAGAGCACTAAGTGCCCCGTTTCAGCGGCATGCATCGCCGTTTCTATGGTTTCGGCATCCCTCATCTCGCCGATTAATATGACGTCCGGATCCTCGCGAAGCGCCGCTCTTAATCCGTCGGCGAAGCTAAGCGTATCTTGCCCGATAGAACGCTGATTTATAACGCTTTTTTTATCTTTATACGCAAATTCTATCGGGTTTTCAAGCGTTATTATGTGGCGACGCTTGGTCTCGTTCATGTGGTTTATCATACTAGCTAGCGTCGTGGTTTTTCCGCTTCCGGTAGGTCCCGTCACTAAAATAATACCGCGATGCGCCGAGTCGGTGATCTTTTCGATTACGGCCGGGAGTTTTACGTCCGCAAACGTCGGGATTTTTTTAGGTATCACCCGAAATACGCCCGAAATTCCGTCCATTTGGAAAAATAAATTTACGCGAAACCTATAATCGTCGTTTAACTCGTAAGTAAAGTCGGCGTTTTTGTGCGTTAAAAATTCGCCGAAATCAAACTGCAAAAGCTCCTTGGCCAGCGTTAGAGCGTCTTCTTTGGCTAATACGTCGTTACTCATCGGGATTATCTCGCCGTTAAAACGCCCTCTAATCACGCCGCCTGATTTTACATGCAAGTCGCTGCCGCCTTTTTCGATTAGTTTATTTAGATATAAATCAAGCCTGTTTCTTTGCTTAAAATCGAGCTTATTAACGTCGATCTCGTAGCTATGCGTATCCATTTTATTCATTATAATGCCCTTAAAATTTCGTTAAATGCGACTTCAAACGCCTTTAATCCGTCGTTCATAAGCTCTTTATAAACCGCGTTCATATCGATGCCGGCGCGCTTTATTACTTCAAAAAAGCTATTGATATTTTCAGCGCCGGGCGCGTTTTTAGGCTCGGCGCGCTCTTTTATAAATTCTTTTATCGTATCGAGCGGAGCGGTATTTACCGCATTTTTATACATTAACTCCCTGACGTAATAATCGGGACGCAAATCCCCGCCTTTTACGCCCGTGCTGGCAAAAAGCGCTCTGACGCTCGGCAAATTTCTATCTTCGATTAGATTGTAAATTTTTGCCGCGTTCATAATGCCTACTTGTCCGGTCGGAAGCGAACTTTGTTTTAATCTCTCGTCGAGCAAGCGATCGAATCTGCTTACGAAAATGCTAATCACGCTCTTTGGAAGCGGGGTTTGCGGAAATTTTTTAGCATACGCCGCACAACCCTCTTCAAACGCGTCAAGACACCCCATAGCTTGGTCGGGGCTAAAAATAAGCGTCGCGTTTACGTTTATACCCCTCGACGTTAGGGCGCTCATCGCCTCAAAACCCGCTTTCGTGGCGGGGATTTTTATCATAACGTTAGGCATAGCTATCTCGCCGTAAAGCCTTACGCCCTCGTCGGTAGTGGCAGCCGCGTCGTCGCTTAAAGTCGGATCTACCTCAATGCTTACAAAACCGTCGTCGCCGTTTGCATAGTTTTTAAATAGCTTCGTAGCGGCGATTTTAATATCTTGCGTCGCAAGCCTCTCGTAAATCGCCTTGGGATATTTTAACCCGCTGTTTTTGATAGTTTCTTTATAAACTTCGCTCGTAGTAAACGCCGATTTAAAAATAGCGGGGTTTGACGTAACGCCGCTAATAACGCCGTTTTGGATTAAATTTACGAATTCGCCGCTCAAAAAATCCCGCTCGATAAAGTCGCACCAAAGCGAAAATTTTACTTCGTCGTTATACATTTTTTACCTTATAAATTTGATGATCTCTCGCAAGTCTTTGATATCTACGCAATGCGTCGCTTCGCGCTTTAAAATTTCGTTCGCGCAAAAGGCGACGTTTAGCCCTCCGCGCGAAAACATCGAAACGTCGTTGGCTCCGTCGCCTACGCACATCGTCTCTTCTTTGCTAACGCCTAAAATTTTCTGCAAGCGCGCCAGCATTTCGCCCTTTGAGCTTGAAAACATCATCTCGCCTCCGACTAATCCGGTTAAAACTCCGTCTTTTTCATGTAAAATGTTGGCGAAATTTTCGTCGAATTTTAATCTCTCTTGCGCCGCATCGGTGCCTAAATGAAACCCTCCGCTAAACACCGCCACTAACGCGCCGCGCTCTTTTAAATTTCGTATTAGCTCCGCCGCGCCGTTCATTAGCGGTAAATTTTCGCAAATTTCCCGCGCAAGGCTAAATTTCATACCTTTTAACAAATTCACGCGCTTCGTTAAGCTCTCGAAAAAATCAAGTTCGCCCGCCATCGCGCGTTTAGTTATAGCCTTTACTTCGTCTCCGACGCCGTGAGCGACGGCTAGCATATCGATAGTCTCGCCGTCCATTAGCGTACCGTCGAAATCAAAAACGCAAAATTTTATCAAAATTCTAACCTAGAGATTTTAAAAATCGCGCTTTAATAAGCTCTCGACTTTTAAGATCGTAAGGATATTTTGATCGCGCTTCCCGATACCGTAAATCATGCCTTTATCTTTTACCAAAGTTTCAGGCGGCGGATCGATTCTATTGCGATTTATACGGATAGCTTCGGTTAGCCTATCGATGACGAAACCTGCTATATTATCCTCGTCTTTCATTACGATATAGCGGGTACTAGGGCTTTGTTTCGTTACATTTAACGAAAACCTCTTTCGTAAATCAATTAGCGGAATTACGTTTCCGCGTAGGTTAAATACGCCCAGCACGTAATCGGGCACGCTAGGTACGCGCGTGTATTCGATCGGCTTAATAATCTCTTGAATGTTTAAAATCGGTATCGCATATTCCTCTTCGCCGACGACGAAGCCTACGAGCTGGACGATATCGTCGTTGCTCTTTTGTTCGCCGCCGCCCATTTGCTGCTTTTGTTTGCTTAGGACTTGATTTAATTTATCGTTCATTTTAACCCCTAACCTAACTTAATATTTTTTCTAACGACGTTTTCGAGGTATTCCGCCGAATACGGTTTAGTGATATATTCGGTCATTCCTACTTCCACGCCTCTTAGCCTATCGGTTTTTGAAGTTCTTGAAGTTACGGCTATGAGCGGTAAATTTCTGTATTTCGAATATTTACGAATTTCGCCCGCTAGCGTATAGCCGTCCATTCTAGGCATCTCGATGTCGATTAATATCGCATCAAACGCATGCTCTCCCGATTTTATGATATTTAGCGCCTCGACGCCGTTTGTAGCCTCTATTACCGTTACGCCCGTAGGCTCGAGAGCTTTTTGCATTATCGTTCTATCCATTTTAGAATCGTCTACGATTAGCACCTTGTAATCGCTCGGTTTTTCTTTTACGCTCTTGCTTTCATCCATTTCGGCGCGGATATTTACCTTAATCTCTTTTGCCATTTCCATCATAGCGCCAACGTCGATAATTAGCGTTACGCGTCCGTCGCCGCGGATCGTAGCGCCCGCGATGCCGGGGATATTTTGCAAATAATCGCCCATCGATTTAATAACGATCTCTTCTTGTCCTACGAGCGTATCTACGATGATACCGAGTTTCGCCTCCGCTACGCCGATGATTACGACGTAGGTCTGATCGCCGCCGTCAAAGACCTTATTGACGCCGAATACGTCCGAAAGCCTAACCAAAGATAGCACTTCGTCGCGAAGCCTTAGTACGTTCTTACCGTCGATCGTATAGATATCATCGATCGGCACGCGTACGGTTTCAAGTACGCTTGCTAGCGGAATAGCGTAAAATTCCTCTTGCGTTCCCACTAGAAGCGATTGGATAATGGCTAGCGTTAACGGAATTTTTAGTTTCATAACCGTGCCTTTGCCGACTTCGCTTTCGATGTCGATTATACCGTTTAGTTTTTCGATATTGGTTTTTACGACGTCCATTCCCACGCCGCGGCCGCTAACGTTAGTAACCTTCGCAGCCGTCGAAAATCCGGGCTTAAATATCAACCCGTAAGCCTCTTTGTCGCTCATCGCGTCGGCTTCGCGCTCGTTAATAATGCCTTTTTCGATCGATTTTGCTTTAAGCATATCGGCGTCTAGGCCTTTTCCGTCGTCTACTATTTCGATTACGATGTGGTTGCCTTCGTTGTAGGCTTTTAGCTGGACGGTTCCTTTTTCCGGCTTACCGGCCGCGCGTCTAGTCTCCGGATCTTCGATGCCGTGATCGCACGAGTTTCTAATGATATGCACCAGCGGATCGCCGATCTCTTCGACGATAGATTTATCAAGCTCGGTCTCTTCTCCCGAAATTTCAAGCTCTATTTGCTTTCCTAAATCGCGGCTTAAATCCCTTATCATTCGCGGGAATTTGTTAAATACCTTTGCAATCGGCAGCATTCTCGTTTTCATAACGGCCAGCTGAATATCCGTCGTTACCAAGCTTAGACTAGAAACTACCTGATTTAGCTCCTCTAAAAATTTCTCGCCCTCGTATCTCTCCTCAACATCGTCGTAAATTTTAAGCAAGCGGTTTTTACCTAAAACTAGCTCGCCGATAAGGTTCATCAAGTGATCTAACCGCTTAACTTCGACGCGGATAGTCTGCTCTTGCGCCACGGCTCCGCCGCTGGCGGCAGGGACTTTTTTCTCGCCTCCGTCAGATTTTGCGGCGGGCTTAGCGGCCGGCGCGGCGGGTTTAGGCGCGGGGGTCGGCGCAGCAGCGGGAGTAGCCGCGGGCGTAGGCGCAGAGCCCTTGCTAGCGCGGCGCGCTTGATCTTCGGCTTTTCTTACTTTTAATAATCGCTCGATCTCCGCCTCGACCTCGTCGTCACTTAATTTCGACAAATCCTCGTCGGCAATATCGGGCTGCGCTTCTGGTGCCACGACTTCTGGCGCGGTAGGCTCTGCGGGAGCACTCTCTTGCGCGGCGGACGCAGTAGGTTCGCTATTAGCCGGAGCGCTGGCTACGGGAGCGGAAGCGGCCGGTACTTCGTCGCCTTCCGAAATTGCGGTTAGCCTAGCGCAGATATTTTCTATGTCTATACCTACGTCGCGGTCGTTGCCGTGATCGCGTATGCCGTGCAACAGTCCTTTCATCATATCGACCGATTCAAGCACTACGTCCATGATATCGGGCGTTATTTTTAGCTCGTCTTTTCTAGCCTTATTTAGCACGTCTTCCATGTGGTGCGTTAGGCGCGTTAAAATATCGAAATTCAAAAACGACGAGCTGCCTTTAACCGTATGCGCGACGCGGAAAATTCTGTTTAGCAGCTCTAAATCTTCGGGGTTTTCTTCTAGTTCGACTAAGTCGTGGTCTATTTGCTCGATTAGTTCGAAGGCCTCGATTAAAAAGTCCCCCATTATTTCTTGCATATCATCCATATTTCACCCCTATTTCGCAGATTGAGAGTGCGACTCGATCACTCTTTGCACTTCTTGATAAAAGACGCTAGCGTCAAATTTCGTAATATACGCGTCGCCGCCGGCTTCTTTGCTCTTCGCTTCACTGTATTCGTTGCTTAAAGACGAGTTAAACACGATAGGTATCGCCCTAAACCGCTCGTCGTCTTTAATCGTCGAAGCAAAGCGGTATCCGTCCATCTGCGGCATTTCGATATCGCTTAAAATCACGCGTACTTCTTTCGTTATATTATCGCCGAAACGCTCGTATAGCTCATTCATTCGCTCGATGCCCTCTACGCCGTTTTTAGCTTCTACGACGTTTAAACCCATCTTTTCAAGCGCGTCTTTTACGAGCTTTCTAGCCGTAGAGCTATCGTCTAGCACTAGCGCCGTTCCTTTTAGTTTCTTGCTTTCGTCGATTTCTACTTCGATTTTTGGGCTATAAATGCCAAGCTCTTCGACGATGCTTTCGAGGTCTAAAATTAATAAAACTTCGTCATTTTCTATGCGAGTGACGCCGGTTATCTTGCCTTTATCCAAAGCTCCTGCATTTGCGGAGAAATTCGCGGGCTCGATATCTTTCCAGTTTATCCTGCGGATCCGTTTGGCTTCATGGACGATAAAGCCTATTAAAATACTGCTAAATTCGGCTATTATTACGCGCGGTTTTATCGTTACTTCGTTCGTAGGCTCGATTATATTCATCCATTTAGCAAGATTTACTACCGGGATCACGACGCCTCGCAGGTCGAAAATTCCCTCGATATATTCGGGTACGCCCGGAAGCTCGGTGAGGTTAGGCATCTTGATGATTTCGCGCACTTTTGCGACGTTTACGCCGTATATGCCCTCATATACTTTGCTTTCCGTCTTTTTAAAGATACGAAAATCGACAAGTTCCATCTCGTTTGAGCCCGTTTTTAATACGTTGTCTCCAAACATCAATGTCCTTTCATTCTCTTTTTAATAAAATTTATTTTTCCTACGGCGTATTGTACTACAAAATAACTTCGGTCGCATGCAAAACAAGGTAAATTAACGTAAAATTTATCGTTAACGTCTAGAATTTCGCCTTGATGAAAATGCCCTTCTATTACGATATTAGCGTCGTAACCGCGTAGATGCGAGCTCATTAACTCTTCAAAATTCGAAATTTTGTAATCTAGATTTTTCTTAGTAAGTTTATTTAAAATCGCTTTTGAAATTTTAAAACCTAAAATTTTATCCAGTGCGTTCATAAATTTTAAAAACGATTTTACGCGTAAAAACCTAAGCGCGTATTTATCGATAAACGGCAAAAATATATCGCCGTGCGCGATCTGCGCGCGTTCGCCTCCGACCGTCTTAAAATTTGCGGGCTGCGCGCTAATATCGTAAATTTTAATCGTTTCGCGCCCGTCAAAAATTTCTCTCGTTTTTTTAAATAAATTAGCAAGCCTAAAATCGTGGTTGCCCTCGAAATAAAAGACGTCGATTTTTTCGGAAATTTTATCTATAAGCTTTAAATGCTCGGCGTAAAAATTTCGCGTATATTCGCCCTCGCCGCATAAAAAATCAAACATATCGCCGATTAAAAAAATTTGCGGCGCTGAAATTTCGCCGCTCTCTGCGGCGCGTAAAAATTTTAAAAATCCGTCCCTATTTGCATTTTCGTGCGCGTCGGAGATAAAAATCGCGCCGTCTTTAATAACGGGTTCGTAAAAATTTCCGCTCAAATTTCGCCCCGAGCTACGGCATCGCCGCGACTTGCGGCAAAGCTAAATTTTCGGAAAATCCGCACATTAAATTCGCATTCGCCAAAGCCTGCGAACTAGCGCCTCTAAGCAAATTATCGATTGCGGAGTTTATAAAAATTTTACCCTCGTGCGTAAAGACGCAAATATCGGCAAAATGTGTTCCCGCGACGTTTTTAATCGCGGCGGGAGTTTCGCGGACGCGGATAAATTTTTCGCCCGCGTAAAATTCGCGCAAAATTTCGCGCGCTCGATCGGTAGAAATATCTCGCGTAAGCTTAGCGTAAGCGCTAACTAGCATACCGCGCGTAATGGGCAGCAAATGCGGTACGAATAGCGTATTTACCTCACCGTCCGCCATTTTTGAAAGATACAGTTTAATCTCATCCGAGTGGCGATGAAAGATCGGATTATAGGCGTTCGCGTTTTCGTTTACGCTTACGAAATGACTAGCGGCGGCTAGCTTTTTGCCCGCGCCGCTGACGCCGCTTTTAGCGTCGATTATAACGCCCAGATCCTTATCGATAAACTCCAAAAACGGCGCGACCGCCAAGATAGACGCTGTCGGATAGCAACCGGGGTTCGCGACCAGGCGCGCGCTTTTCACCCGCTCGCGCGCAAAAGGCAAAATTCCGTAAACCGCATCGCCTAAATTCCGCGCGTCTAAATGCTCGCTATAATTTTTCTCGTAAAGCTCGCGGCTAAGTCGGTAATCCGCCGATAGATCCACGACTTTAACGCCTTTTTGCAGCAGCGCGGGGGCGTATTTCATCGCCTCTTGATGCGGAAGCGCCAAAAAAACAAGCTCGCATTTTTTTGCCGCCTCGTTCGCGTCCGCCGCGCTTACTTCGCATTCCAGCACGCCTTTTAGCTGCGGGAAAATTTCGCTAATTTCTCCTGCCGCGCTCGCGGCTAGATACGAGATTTTAAACTCCGGATGCGCTAAGATTAGGCGTATCAGCTCAAATCCCGTATAGCCGCTAACCCCGATAATACCGATATTTATCATGTTTTTCCCTAGGCGAAATTTATAGGTTTATAGCACACTTTTACGATTTCGATTTCGCTGCGACCGTTAGGCAACGTCAAAACCACGTCGTCGCCCTCTTTTTTGCCGATTAGCTGGCGTGCCAAAGGCGAGCTGATCGATATTAGCCCGCGCTCCAAGTCGCTTTCTGAAATACCCACGATCGCGTACGTGCTTTCTAGCTCGGTTTCTACGTCCATTATCGTAACCGACGAACCGAAGCGCACGCGGTCGTGCTCGTAGGCGCTAGGATCTATTACTTCCGCTCGCGCCAGCAGCGCGCTAAGCTCGGCGATGCGCGCGTCGATAAAGGCTTGTTTTTCCTTGGCGGCGTGGTATTCGGCGTTTTCTTTTAGATCGCCGTGGCTACGCGCGACGTCGATTTCGACGACGATTTGAGGGCGCTGGACTTGGCGCAGATCTTTTAGCTCGGCTTCGATTTTTTCGTATCCGTAAATAGTCATCGGCTCGTTCATTTTTCATCCTTTTTTAGTAAAATTTTTGCGACCGCTTCGGCGCTACCGCATTTTAGATAGTCCCGCAGCCGCACGCAACCGGCGGCGAATTTCGCTCGGTCGCAGCGCTCGTAGGCGGCTAGCAGATTTTCCGCGCTCGCGGCTTCTTGGATCAGCTCTTCGTGTAGCGGCGGCTCGCCCATAAAATCAAACATTATGTTAGCAAGCCCCGCGTGAGCGACTTTTACTAGCTTTCTAGCGATAAAAATGTCGATAGCGCGGGCTTTGTAGCACAGCGTAAAAGGCGTGCCGATAAGAGCGGCTTCAAGCGTAGCCGTGCCCGAGCAGATAAAGGCGAAATCGCTCTCTTTTAAAGTTTCGGGCGCATTCGTAGCGATCTCAAAACCGCTCGTATCTCCGTAAATTTCGGCGATCTTATCCATAAAAAACGGCGGCACGACTAGCGTTTTTTTAGCGTTTAGCTTGCTTGATACTTCGCGGTAAACGGGCATTAATCTTGAAATTTCCGCGCGGCGGGAGCCCGGCAAAAAGGCGATCTTTTCTAAATTTTGCTCGCCGCTAAAATTTTCGCCTCGCTCGCGCTCTTTTATACTTAAATTTTCGCCGGTTTTTTGAAATTTTATCTCGTCAAGCAGCGGATGTCCGACGTAGGTCGCGCGCGAGTAAAATTTCGCGTCGAAGGGCAGGATGGAGGCTAGATTGTCGCAATATTTTTCGACTAGCGCTACGCGTCCGCGCTTCCATGCCCATACCTGCGGCAAGATATAATAAGTAATCGGCGCGCGCGCGCCGGCTTCTTTTATTTTACGCGCCAGCGGAAGGTTAAACGCGGGGCTGTCTATCAGCAGCACGGCGTCGCACTCGCGGGCTAGCTCTACCATCTTTTTCATCGCGCGTTTGGCTTTAAAAATTAGCGGAAGTACCTCTATAAAGCCCATCGCGCTAAATTCGCCAGAGCTCATAAAAGGCTCGCCGAACCGCTCGTCGAATATCCCTAAAATTTCGGCGCCCGGCAAGCGCTTTAAAACTTCGCCTAAGTGTAAATTCGCGGAAGGCTCCAAGCAAGAGAGCAAAATTTTCATCTAAATTTATCCCTAAAATTTTAGGGGATTATAGCAAGGCGGGGCTTAATTTAAAAATTTAAAAGCGCTTAGAAGGAGGCTTGCTTCGCCTAAGAGAGATTGTCGCGCCGCGTAATTAAAATTTATGTTTTTAAGATGCGGGGTTGGGCAAGTAAAATTTGACTTCAAATTTGAACGTAAAACGATAAGGCGAAGTATCGCGAGATGATTTTTCGAGTTTTGAAGCAAAATTGAGCGTGCGCTAGGCATATAGCCTGCGGAGCGAAAATTTTGCGAAATCTCGGAAAAGCACTCGCGAGACAAGCCGTTACCTATTAAAACTTAACTTCGGCGGACAGCATAAACGTCCTACTCTCTCCCAACGTCAGTCCGTTTGCCGACCCGAGCACTCCGCTAGCTCCTACGCCGCCAGCTCCGTCCGCACTTGCAGGATACATTCCCGCCCAGTATTTTTTGTTAAATACGTTATTTACGTTAAATCGTAGCGTCGTTTGCTTGCCTAGCATCGCGCGGCTCGTGTATCGCACGCCAAGATCGGTCGTAAAAAAGCTAGGAATCGCGGCGGTGTTTAGATCGTCTACGTACATCTTGCTCGTGTAGTGGAAATTTGCGCTAAACGCGAGCTTTTGGGTGCCGGGCACCGCGTAGTCAAATAGCATATTGGCATTAACTTTGGGCACGCCGTTTACGTATTTGCCCTCGGCCTCTTTTAGGCGCGGATTTTTAAATTTGGCGTCTATTAGCGTCACGCCGCCTAGCACGCTTAGATCGCTAGTTAGCTTGCCGCCGGCCATGAGTTCTAGGCCGTGATTTACTTGATCGCCTTGGACGTCGTAAACCCCGTTAGCCTGATAGGCGATCGGACGCGAAATTTTAAACAGCGCCGCGCTCATATCGGTTTCGCCCACGCGCGCTTTGGCGCCGATTTCGTATTGCTTAGAGCGGTAAGGCTTTAAAACCACGGCCGAACCGTCGGCGTTCGTGCCGCTGCCGCCTTGTTGCAAGCTATCGGCGTAAGTAAAGTATAAGCTTACGTCCTGCGCCGGATGATAAACTAGGCTGCCCGCCCAGCTAAGCCCGCTCTCGTTATATCTCGTAGTTATCGGCCTTAGAGTAGGCGGAGTGCCGCTTGCTACCGGGCGGCCGCGCTCTTTTATCCACGCGTTTGAGAGGCTTAGCATGAGGCTAAATTGATCGTTTATCGTGATGTCGTCTAACACGGAGACGTTAAACATATCAGTCGTGCTTAGTTTGTATAGATCAGAGCCGCGCTTTGCGTTCGAGCCTGAATAAACGCGCGGGCTATATAAATTTCCGCCGCCTATCCAGGACTGCGTAGAGACGTTTTTATAGCGATATTGCACATAACGGAAACCGTTTGCCTGCACGCTAAAATCGTGGTTTAGCCCCCAAGTATCAAAGTCGGTGACCGCTTTTAGATAGCCGCTAGGCAGATCAAATCTATACGCCGCCGTCGCTCCGCCGTCGTGGCGCGTGACGTAGTCGCCGTCTCTTTGATAAGTCACGCTCCGAAAGGTTCTACCGCGCGGTATAAGGTAGTTTACCACGCTATGAATGTGGCGGTCGGCGCGCTGAAACTGCATACCGCCCTCAAAATACCAATGCTCAAGCGGCGCGTATTTAAATTTCGCGCTTGCAGTCGTGGTTTTTAGAGTCATACCGCCAAAGCTCTGTCCCAAGCCCTTAGTCTTGCTATCTACGGCCTTTGGTACGTAAAGTCCGTTTGATAACTTGCCGTTTGTTACGCCAAGGGCTAATTGTCCCGCAAAGCCCGCGGTATTATGCTCGTAATAGCTAGCCGCCGTCTCAAAAGTAAGCGCGTCGGTCGGATAAAACTCCAAAACCACGCTAGCTAGGCGGCGCTGATGATTGCTGTCTTTTACCTGCTTCGCGCCGTCGCTACCGTAAAATACGGCTCGGTAGCCGAATTTGTCGAATTTCATAGAGCTATCAAAGCCTAGGCCGAAATTTGCGCGGCTAGTGTAGTCCGCCCAAACGGTTTGCTGATTTTCGGTCGGGCGCTTTCTGGTGTAGCTAAAAATGCCGACCGGATTTTGCGCCCCGTAAAGCGAGCCGGCGATGCCGTTTTGCACCTGGAAACTCTCAAACATCGCCATAGGTATCGCAGTCGTCGAGATGGTGTAAAAGCCGTCCCAGAAGCTATTGCCCACGACGCTGCCCTCAAATCCGCGCGTTTGCGGACGTCCGACCGTCGCGCCGCCACGCATCTGAATTTGCGCGGACGGGAAAAATTTAACCGCCTCTTCGTAGCCCGTTACGCCTTGGTGGTTCATTATCTCCTTGCTTACGGTGTTGATTTGGTAGGGTAAATTTATGACCTTTTTGCCCGCTAGCATACCTTGCTGGACGTTTTTTGTTAAAAATCCTTCGCTGATGCCGCTTTCGCTGATATTGTCGCCGACGCTGTTTATCTCGACGCCGCCAAGCTCGACGTTTTGAACGCTATTTGCTTGATTTGTGCTTTTAGCGGCCGATGGCGTGCTAGCCTCGGCGGCGTTTGCCTGCGCCGCCAGTAACGCTAAAACCGCGCAGGCGGCGACTGAAATTTTGCCTCTCATTGCATTCCTTTATATAGAAATATAATTAAATATCGTAAAACTATGTTTTATAC
>NZ_CAJPMA010000007.1 GCF_905371695.1 uncultured Campylobacter sp.
TTCTTTCATTTACTTCCTTAACTTACCCGTTTATGCGGCGATCGAGCCAAACCATCACGCCTTTTTGCGCGTGCAGGCGATTTTCCGCCTCGGCAAAAATCTCATCCGCATGCGCTTCAAACACCGCCTCGCTCACCTCGTATCCGCGGTAAGCCGGCAAGCAGTGCAAAAATATCGCGCCGGACGCAGCTAATTTCATCAAATTTTCATCCACGCAAAAGCCCGCGAAGTCTTTTAAGCGCTTTTCTTTTTCCGCCTCTTGCCCCATCGAGACCCAGGTGTCGGTAGTGACGACGTTAGCGCCCGAGACGGCTTCTTTTACGTCCTGAGTTAGATAAATTTTAGCTCCCGAAATTTGAGCGTTTTTCATCGCTAAATTTACGACGTCGGCGTCCGGCTCGTAGCCCTTTGGCGTAGCGATCCTTAGCTCAAAGCCGAGCTTGCTAGCTAGCATCAGCCACGAGTGAGCCATGTTATTGCCGTCGCCCACGAACGCCGCTTTTATATCGTCTATTTTTAGTCCGCATTCGACCGCCGTCATGAGATCGGCCATAAGCTGCGCGGGGTGAAATTTATCGCTAAGGCCGTTTATTACGGGTACGCGGCTAAATTTAGCAAGCTCTTCTAACGTCTCGTGGCGATTTACGCGAGCCATGATGAGATCGCACATTCGCGAGATCACGCGCGCGGTGTCTTTTATCGGTTCGCCGCGCCCGATCTGGATATCGCTCGAGCTGAGAAACAGCGCGTGTCCGCCAAGCTCATTCATCCCTACGTCAAAGCTCACGCGCGTTCTAGTCGAGCTTTTCTCAAATATCATCGCCAGTTTTTGATCTTTTAAGTACGGCTTAAAATCTCGCGCCTTGGCCTCTTTTTTTATCTGCAAACCCAAATTTAAAATTTCGATGATTTCGTCTTTACTAAAATCGTTTAACGTCAAAAAGTGCCGCATTTTGCCCCCTTTAAATTCCCAAATTTGCCCATAAAATTTACAAGGCGAAGTATCGTGAGATGATTTTTCGAGTTTTGAAGCAAAATTGAGCGTGCGCTAGGCATGTAGCCTGCGGAGCGAAAATTTTGCGAAATCTCGGAAAAGCGCTCACGAGACAAGCCGCTAACCCCTTAAAATTTGAGCGGCTTCTTTGGCATGATAGCTTATTATTAGATCCGCCCCCGCCCTCTTAAACCCTACGAGCGTCTCCATCATCACGCGCTCGTAGTCGATGACGCCCGCTTTTGCCGCGGCTTTTAGCAGGGCGTATTCGCCGCTCACGTTATACGCGCAGATCGGCAGTCTAGTCGCTTCGCGCAGATCGCGGATGATATCTAGATACGCAAGGGCGGGCTTTACCATCAAGATATCGGCCCCCTGCGCCTCGTCTTCTAGACTCTCGCTCACGGCTTCTAGGCGGTTTGCGGGATCCATCTGGTAGCTTTTTCTATCGCCGAAGCTCGGCGCGCTCTCGGCTACGTCGCGAAACGGCCCGTAGTATGCCGAAGCAAATTTGGTCGAATACGCCATAATCGGCAAATTTTCGTATCCGCTCAAATCCAGCGCCCCGCGCAAGGTAGCGATGATGCCGTCCATCATACCGCTTGGAGCGATCATATCGGCGCCGTTTTTGGCGTGGATCAGCGCTTGTTTAGCAGAGATCTCCAGAGTCGCGTCGTTATCGACGGTCTGATGGATGTGATCTAGGATGCCGCAGTGACCGTGATCGGTGTACTCGCAAAAGCAAAGATCGGTTATCACGACTAGATCGGGGAATTTATCCTTTATCGCTCGCAGCGCCGTCGCGATGATACCATCGTCGCTCAGAGCGTCGCTGCCTACGCTATCTTTTAGGCTTGGGATTCCAAACAATATCACCGCTTTTATGCCTAAATTTCGCACGATTTCGCACTCTTTTAAAATTTCGTCCAAACTCATCTGAAAGACGCCCGGCATCGAGCTTATCTCTTTTTTTACGCCCTTGCCTTCGACGACGAAAAGCGGATAGATAAAATCGCTCGCCGCAACGCTAGTTTCGCGCACCATCTGCCTGATCGCGGGATTTATCCTGAGTCTTCTAAAACGTTTAAACATAATTTTCCTTTTACTTCGCTACAATTTACGCTTAGTGTAACATAATAGGAGTTAAAAATTTATGAATATCGAGCTTTCAAATACGGCAAATTTACCCTCTCGTTTCGGGATATTTGAGATAAAGGCCTTTAAGGAGGGCGAGAAGGAACATTTGGCGATATTTAAAAAACCTTTCGGCGAGGTCGTAAACGTCCGCATCCACTCCGAGTGCCTAACGGGCGATGCGATCGGTAGCCTAAAATGCGACTGCCGCGACCAGCTGGAAGCTAGCCTAAAATACATCGAAGAGCACGGCGGCATGGTGATCTATCTGCGCCAAGAGGGGCGAAATATCGGCCTGCTAAACAAAGTAAACGCCTACCACCTGCAAGACGAGGGCTTTGATACCATCGAGGCAAATCACCAGCTAGGTTTTAAGGCCGACGAGCGCACGTACGAGATTGTGGATTTTATATTAAAACACTTCGGCATCAAAAAGATAAATTTGCTAACCAATAACCCAAAAAAACTGTCCGGGCTAAAATGCGTGCAGATCGTCTCTCGCGTGCCTATCGTGATACACGCAAACAAATTTAACGAAAACTACCTGCGCGTGAAAAAAGAGCAAATGGGGCATATGCTAGATGAAAATTGATCTGCCGAGGGATTTTGATGCGCAAACGGCGAAATTTAGCGAGATTTTGGCTAAATTTAACCGCGTGCACAGCCTCACCAACTACAAAAATTTAAACGAGCAGATCGCCGATAGCATAGCTCCGCTTGAAATTTTCCCGCAAATTTGGGGCGCAAAAACGGCGATTGATGTCGGCAGCGGAGCGGGCTTTCCCGCGATATTTCTCGCGATGATTTTAAGGGAGTGCGAATGGCATCTCTTTGAGCCTAGCCCGAAAAAATCGGCGTTTCTAAGCTACGTTAAGGCCGAGCTAAATTTAGCAAACGTCCGTGTAAAATCTTGCAAGATCCAGGATGGCGAACCTTTCGCGGCGCAGCTAATCACTAGCCGCGCGCTGATGAAAACGAAAGATTTGCTCGAAATTTGCAACGGTTTTTTTGACGCGCAAACTCAAATTTTACTCTACAAAGGAAGCAGCGTGCAAAGCGAGCTAGACGGGCTCAAAGCTCAAATTTACGGGCGTGGCAACCGAAATTACGTATTTATAAAGGGCGGCGATGTTATTTAAAATTTTGGCTTTTTTTGCGGTTTTAATCGCGATTTATATGATATTTTTTAAAACCCGCGTCAAAAGAGGCGTAAAAGGCGGCGCAAAAAAAGAGGACAAAGATGCCGAAAATTTCGTCGAATGCAAAAAATGCGGCACCTTTATAGAGGCAAAAGACGCCGTAATCAGTGGCGGCGGATACGTCTGCCGCGAGTGCATGCAAAGTAAAAAGGAGTAGAAAATGCAATTAATCGGCCACGAACTCGTGCCGTACGAAAAGCTGTATTTTTGCACGAATACGGACGAAATCGACGCGAAATTACAAAATATGTTTTATTTTAATAGCGAGATGATAAGAGCGGCGCAAGAAAAAGGGGCTAAATTTAGCGTAGCTTGCGAGAACGTAAGCGAGTGCATAATCGCAAATGCTGCGGGCGCGAACCTGCTTGTTATGTCGAGGCGAGAGTTTACGCCAAAGGCCGCAAATTTGGCCCAATTTTATCTCTTTGACGCCAAAGTCGCTTGTATAATCGGCGATGAAATCGAACTTAGCGAGATAGCGGGGTATCAAGCCGACGTCGCAATATTTGATAATGCTATCGTTTGGGATAGATCAAAAAAGGAAACAAATGGAAATTTTTAAAACCGCATTTTTGATGACGGTGCTAATGCTGCTTTTCGTAGCCGTCGGCGGCGCGATAGGCGGCACTAGCGGTATGATGGTCGCATTTTTAGTTGCGCTTGGGATGAATTTCTTTTCGTATTTTTTCTCGGATACGCTCGTGTTAAAGCACTACAAGGCCGTACCCGTGGACGAGGCGCACGCGACGGGGCTTTATCAGATCGTACGCGAGCTTTGCGCGAAGGCGAATTTGCCGATCCCAAAGATCTACATCATCCCAGAATCCGTACCAAACGCCTTCGCCACGGGTCGCAACCCAAGCCACGCCGCGGTAGCCGTGACCGAGGGGCTGCTAAATATACTAAACAAAGACGAGATCGAGGGCGTACTAGCTCACGAGCTAAGCCACGTGCGCCACTACGACATCCTAACTGGCTCTATCGCGGCGGTTTTTGCCGGCGCGATCGCGATACTGGCGAATTTCGCGCAGTTTGGCGCGGCGAATCGTCAAGGCAAGCAAAATCCTCTGATGCTAATCGCTCTAGCCGTCATCATGCCGCTGGCTGCTACCATCATACGCATGGCGATCTCGCGGGCGCGGGAGTTTGAGGCCGACAGGGGCGCTGCGATGATAACGGGCAAGCCTCAGCACCTAGCCAGCGCGCTGCGAAAGCTCGAGGACTACGCGCGCGGACGAGTGATGGCAAACGCCGACGAACAAAGCGCGCATATGTTTATCATCAACCCTTTTAGCGGCGTAAAAAGCGCTCTGGGCTCGCTATTTCGCACGCACCCGAGCACCCAAGACCGTATCGCCGCGCTAGAAAATTTACGCTCGCAATTAGATGGCGAAAACGGCGTAAAAGAGTATTTTAGAAAGTAAATTTGACGGGCGAATTTAAGCCCCGATCTTAACGTCAAATTTAAGCAAAACGGCTTGGCTTCGGGCGTTAAATTTAAAGCCGAATTTAACTCCGCGTCGCGTCAAATTTGACCGCACGCGTCAAAGTAAATTTATCAAAAAGGCAAAATATGAAAATAGCCGTAAACGGCGTAAGCGGATTTATCGGCGGCGAGCTCTGCCGCTTTTTTAGAGCCCAGGGGCACGAGATAGTAGCTATCCCAAGGGCCGCCTACGACGACAAAGACGCGCTTAAAAATCTCATCAAAGGCTGCGACGCGGTTATAAATTTAGCCGGCGCTTCTATCGCCGCAAGGTGGAGCGAGGCCTATAAAAAGCGCCTTCGCGCAAGCAGGATAGAGACTACGCGCACGCTGGTTTGTGCTATAAATGAGCTAGAAAATCCGCCCTTTTTCATCAGCGCTTCAGCCGTGGGGATATATGAAAACGGGCTTGGTCACGACGAGAGCTCGGTCAAATTTGACCGCGGATTTTTGGGAGAGCTAGCATGTGAGTGGGAGAGCGAGGCCGCTAAAGCGCGGACGCAAACGGCGATATTTCGCCTAGGCGTGGTGCTAGGGCGAGGCGGCGCGCTAGCTAAGATGCTGCCGGCATTTAGGCTCGGTCTTGGCGGCAAGATCGGTAGCGGCGAGCAAGCGTTTTGCTGGATTTGCATAACGGATTTGCTGGAAGCGTTTAAATTTGTCTTACAAAACCGCCAAAGCGGCGTTTTTAATCTCGTTTCGCCGACTCCTAGTACAAACGGCGAATTTACTCAAATTTTAGGCGAGGTTTTGGGGCGACCGACGTTTTTTAAAGTGCCTAAATTTGCGTTAAATTTGATACTAGGCGAGGGATCAAGCGTGCTGCTTGAAGGCGCAAAAGTCTATCCGCAAGCCTTGATAAAAAGCGGATTTAGCTTTAAATTTAGCGATCTAAAAACCGCGCTTCGGGATATTTTGAAGTAAATTTAAATAATTTTGCCTGCTTAGCCAAATGCTCCGCTTCGGTTTTTGCAAAATGCGGCTCGCGCTAACCCCGCGTAAATTTGACGCCGTTTACGCGGCCGTCCGACGGTCGGACCCGCCAAAGCTTGCAGTCCCTAAAATTCACGCAAAAATTTCAAAAATACGTCGCGCAGTTTTTCTACCTCATCGGCGCTTACTCGCTCGTTTACCGCATGAATAGTATCGTTTCGCACGCCGAATTCCGCTACTTCGACGCCGTAAGCTGCTAGATACCTGGCGTCTGAGGTGCCGCCTTTGGTATTAAGACGCGGTCGCGCGCCGCAAACGCTCGTTACCGCCGCCGCTAATTTACGCGCCAAAACGCCGTCCGCGCTCGTTAAAAACGGCTTTGAGCTCTGTTTTAGCGTAAGCTCGTAATCAAGTCCGCTTAGCGTTTCGCGCAAGTAGCCCTCCACGTCCGCCGCGCTCGTTAGATTCGAGTTTCGTACGTTAAACATTATTTTTACGTCCGCGGGCGTTACGTTACAGACCTCCATGCCGCCCCTAATATCGGTTATTACGATCTTGCTAGGCGAGAAAAACTCGCTGCCCCCGTCCATATCGCGCCCCGCGATCTCGCTAAATACGCCCGCTAGTAAATGCGCGGGATTTACGCATTTTTCGGGATATGCGGCGTGCCCTTGCTTGCCTTTTATCAAAATTTTACCGTTTATCGAGCCGCGGCGCCCGATCTTTATCGTATCGCCGAACCGCTCCTCGCACGTGGGCTCGGCTACGATCGCAAACTGCGGCAACTCGCCACGAGCGGCCAAAATTTTAAGCATCTCTTGCGTGCCGTAGATCGCGTCGCCCTCCTCGTCGCTGGTTAAAAGCAAGCTTATCGTCCCGTTAAATTTCGCTCCGCCCGTCTCTACCTCGCGCACGAACTCCAAGCACGCGCAGATAAACGCCGCTACGCCGCTTTTCATATCCTGCGCGCCGCGAGCGTAAATATATCCGTCTTTAAATTCGGGCTTAAAAGCGTCGCTATCCCAGCCTTCTCCCGCGGGTACTACGTCGACGTGCCCGGCAAAAGCCACTCGCGCGCCGTCTCCGAATTTTCGCGTTAAGATTAAATTTTTAACGCCCTCTCTATCTAAAAACTCCGCCCGCCAGCCCTCGCAAATTTTAGCAATAAACTCCAAACATCCGTCGTCCTTGGGCGTGACGGAGCGAAATTTTAGCAGCTCGCATAAAAGCTCTATAACCTGCATGCGTTCGTCTCCTCGCTAGGCACGCCGATGTAATATCCTTGAAATTCGTCGACGCCTATATCTTTGCAAATTTGTAAAATTTCCTTTGAATGGACGTATTCGGCGATCGTTTTGATACCCAGATCCCTCGCAAACGCCACGATAGCGCGAGCGATGACGAAAGAGTCTTTATTTACGTCAATATCTTTGATTATCGAGCCGTCTAGCTTTATGTAATCGGGCTTAATTTTTTGAATGTAAGAGAAGTTGCTATATCCCGAACCGAAGTCGTCTATGGCGATCTTCGCGCCCATTTTTTTCACGCGCTCGATAAACGTACTCACGCGCTGCACGTTCCGCACGTCCTCGTCCTCTACGATCTCAAACACGATGCGATCGGCGATTTTATATTTATTTAAGAGATTTATTAAAAGCGCGCTCACGTCGCCGTCGGTCATATCGCGACCGCTTAGATTGATAGACAGCGTCAAATGCGGCTGTTCCAGTAGTTTATCGACGCTTTTCATAATTAGCATCTTTTCAAGCTCGGCGTAGCGCTTGATACGCTTTGAAATGCCTAAAAATAGGTGCGGCGAAACGACTTCGGCGCTATCTATTATGCGAATTAGGCATTCGTATTTTACGATCTCGCCCGCGCGGTTGGTTATAGGCTGATAATAAGGCGCTACGTTACCGTTAATGATGGCTTTTTGAATTAGCCTAGACCTTAAAATTTGATCCTCGTAGCCCTCTTTTTGATTTAGTCCTTTAAAATAGCAAACGTAGTCTTTATTTAGCTGTTTAGCCGTTTTTAGCGCGACCGCGGCCTTACGCAAAGTGTGCTCTTTATCGATACAAAAGCCGATGGTAGTGTGAATTTCTATGTCGTTTATCTGCGCGCCATCCTCGTCCGTTACGCTAATTACGCGACCTTTAAAATTTCCTAAAAAGTCGTTTGCCAAATCCTCGTATCTATCGATAAAAAAGTCCGCATCTTCTATTAGCGCAAAGCGATCTACCGAGACGCAGTACGCGCTCATATTTTCTTTTTGCGCGAATTCTCTAATCAAATCCGCCATATAAATTAAAATTTGATCGCATACGTAGCGTCCGTAAAAATCGTTCATTTTACCGAAATCGTCGATGTCGATTAAGACCGCCTTGGGCGATTTGCACTCGGCGATATCCCTAACTAGCGCGAATTTATTTAAAAGCCCCGTCACCGGGTCGATATAAAGCTGCTCTTGCAGGCTCGCTATCTGCGCCGCGCTTTGCTCTTTTACCTTTTCGTAGCTATTTTTCGCGCCGACGTAGCGCGCCGCTAGCCATAAGCAAGAAATAATGCCAAAAATCGCCGCTACCGAGCTAAACACGATCGTAAGGAACATGTTTTTACTAAACCACTCGGTAAAATCGGGATCTTCAAATCCGCTTATCGGACGAATAAATTCGCCCTTAAACCCTACTATATACTCGCCGCTAGGCGTAAACACGCAGGCTCTGGCGATATTATCCGGCAAAATTCGCTTGTAAAAATACCTCTTAATAAAATCGTGCTTGCCTATTTCGCCGCACTGCAAATCGGCGTAATCCTCGCCTATTTTCAGCTCTTTGCTCGTAGAGGCTAAAATTTTATAGCCGTTTTTGCCGTTATCTTGCAGCAAATAAACGTCGCCTAAAAGGTTGGAATTTATAAAATTTTGAAAATTTTCGACGTCGCCGCCGGATTTTTCGAAAAATTGCACGTATTTATCCGCGACGGAGTTTGCCTGCTTTTGCAAATCACCCCTAAAAAGCGCGACCGAGTTTTCGTATTTGTAATAAAAAACGGCTGCGTTTACCGACAGAAAAATCAGTATTATCATAACGGCGACTAGCGTTAAAGCGCCCGCGACGCTAATTTGCCCCTGCTTTACGTCGTTTTTATTTTGCATTTTTCCCCTTTATCACAGCCGAATAACCTTCGCCCCGAAGCCGCCTTGATTAGGCGGCGCGTCGCTAAAACCCTTAACGCTCGGATGCTCTTTTAAAAAATTTTTAACCGCCCATGATAGCTTGCCCGTACCTATGCCGTGATATACCAAAACCTCATCAAATCCCATAACTAGGCTATCTGAGATAAATTTATCCAACCGCGCCAAAGCCTCGTCGGCGCGCAATCCGTGCAGATCTAGCGTTACGCTAGCGGTTTTTGGCTTTTGCACGCTTAAATTTACCTTGTTCTTAGGCGGCGGCGCGACCTCGGCTCCGTTTTTGCGCAAAAGCGCGATAGGCACGCGAAGCTTTATGCCTTCGCTCTCGATCGTCGCGTCGTTTTTGGATATGGCGAGCACGACGCCTTTGATTTTCTCGTATTTCACGCGGTCGCCGACCTTTAAAATTTCGGGGCTTGAGGGCTGAGGCTTAATTATGGCTTGCTTTTTCTCGTGCGCCGCGTTTAGCGAGCGCTGCTTGTCTTTGACGCCCTCTAAGTTAATCGTCGATTTGGCCTGTTTAATCGCATCCAAATACTCGCGCTCTAACCGCGAAATAACCGCCGCGACGCGCGCCTCGTCCTTCTCTTTTTGCTCGCGGGCGTCTTCTAGCATTTTAGAAAGCTTCGCTTCTTTCGCCGCCGTTTCGCGTAGCCGCTCGTCAAGGCTCGTCTGCAAATTTAGCGTTTTGGTTATTATCTCGTTTAAATTTTCCTTATCCTCGCCGTAAATTTCCTTAGCCTGCGCTACTAAATTCGCCGGAATTCCGTAGCGCGCGGCGGTCTCAAAGGCGTAAGACTTGCCGATCGTTCCGCCTAGAAACTCAAATCTCGGACGCTGCGCCGCCTCGTCGTAAAGCGCCGCTACGAGATCTACCTCCGGATTTTTAGCTAACAGCATAGCTAAACGCTTATGGTGCGTGGTTATTATCATTTTTACGTCTTGCTCCGCGAGCCGCTCGATGATGACGCCGTATAGGCTGGCCGCCTCCTCAAAGTCCGTTCCCAGCTCGATCTCGTCGATACCGATTAGTAAATTTTTCCTAGAAAATAGCCGCGAAAAATGCACCATCCGCCCCGCGAATGTCGAAATGTCGTTTTTAACGCTTTGCGGATCTTCGATAACGGCGTCGAATTCCTTAAAAGAGCCGATTTTGGAGCGCACGGCGTCGATTTTCATCGGCAGTAGATATTTAGCTAGCAGCGCGGCGCTTAAAACCGACTTTAAAAGCATCGACTTTCCGCCCGCGTTTACGCCCGTAACGAGTAAAATTTTCTTGCTAAAATCCACGCTAACGCTTTTTGGATTTTTAAGCGCGGGATGGGCGAAATTTTTAAGCATTATTTTATGATCCGCGCCGGGCAGTACAAATTCGTAGTCGCGCGCTCTTGCCAGCCTTACGCGCGCCTGATAGGCATCGAACTGATCAAACGCGCCGTTGATAAATTTTAAAAAAAGCAGCGCTTTATTCATAGCTAAGCTTAGACGCTTGCAATGTTCGAATATCACCTCCTCGCGGCGGTCTAAAAGCTCGCTTTGTTCGCGTTTTAGCCGCTCTATGGCTTCGGGAACTACGTAAAAATACCCGCCCGAGCTTCGAGCTACGACCGTGCCTTTTAGCGCGTGATTAAAGCCGCCGCGCGCTAGCAGGGCTTCTTGGGAGTTTATAAAATGAATCTGGGTATCTACTAAATAAGGCGTAACGTGTTTTGAATAAATTATGCGGCGCAGCTCCGCGTCGATCTGCGCTTTTTTGGCGATTTGAGCCTGTTTTATCGCGCCTAGTCGCTCGTCTACGCTGTCTTTTAGCTCGCCTTCTTTATCAAATCCCCGCACAAGCTCGCTCATTGCCGGCGGAATCTCGATCTTTGCGATCCATTCGCCCAGCCTACCTTCGAATTTTAGCGAGCGCAGATAGGTAAAATAGCTAATTATTCGGGCGAATTGCGCTATCTCTTTTACGTGCAACACCGCTTGCTTGCTAAGGCGCATAAGCGCGTCGTCTAGGTTTTCTACCTCCTCGGGCGCTTCAAATTCGTAACGCGCCAGGCACTCTATATTTTCAAAATGCACGCGCGTATCGCCTTGTAAAAATAGCGGCTTTTGCCTAGCCAAAAGCGCGCTAAAATCCGCCAAATAATCGTCTAAATCGAGCCGCGAGAAAATTTCGCCGAAATTTTGCATTTACCGCTCGCCTAGACAATTTTTTATCGGCACGATTTTGGTCGCGACGTTTTTAGCCTCGCGCTTAGCTACGAAGCTAGCCGTGCCGAATTCGTAGTTAAATTCGCTCTTATTTACCGAAATTTCTCCGCATTTTAGCGTTTCGCCGCGGTTAAATTCGTTTAGCGCATTCGTGGTCGCCGCCTCGCGCTCGCCGACCTCTTTTTCGTACGTCCACGCCGCGCCGCTTAAAACAAGCGCGACTATCGTAACGCCTAGCTTCAAGCGCTTGCTTATTTTTTCGTGATCCACCGTCCAAAGCAAGCCCAAAACTAAAACTACGAACGCGAAAAATAAAATTTCTCTTACCATTTTTGCTCTTTATACTTTGCTATTAGCTCTTTGTAAATTTCGGGGCGCACGGCGACTTTTTTAACGAGCGCCTCGCGGACGGGCGCGTAGTCTTGATTTGCGATAATAAGCTCTACGGCAAGATACGGCGCGCTAGGTATCATCGCTTCAAGATGCGCCGCGTTTAGCTTTTGCGAGCGCGCAAGCGCGATAAAAATATCTTTTTTATTAAAGGCGATAAGTCTTGAAATTTCCTCGTCGCTTAGCTTTTTAGAGCCGATCAGCTCTAAAATTTCCCCTTCGTTTTGCGGGCTAAATTCGCTTAAAATTTCGCTCGCGTTTTGGGGCGAATTTTCGCCGTCTGGCTGCGCGCTAGCTAAATTTTCCCGCTCTTTTATCAAAGCTTCGTCTTCGCTTGCTAAATCGCCTTCTTGCGCGTCCTCGCCCCCTTCTAAAATTTCCTCCGCGAAATTTTCGTCCTCTAAAATTTCGCTCATTAATAACCGCCTCTAAGCTGCGCGCTGACGTCGCCAGCGCCGAAACCCACAACTATGCCGTCGTTTAGGCGGTTTTTTACGCCGAAAGCATCCGTAAATTCTACCGCGTCGCCTACTCGCTCGACTTTATCCGTAAAAATCGCGTTGTATTCTTTAAAATTCGCCTTCATATCGACTTCTATCGGCGCTTCGCCCGCCGCGTAAACGGGCAGGATGACTAGCTCGTCCACACCTTTAAAACACTGCTTAAAACCTTCTAAATTCGCGCTTAAACGCGTATATCTATGCGGCTGAAAGATCGCCGTCACGTGCGTTATACCCAGTAATCTCGCGTATTCAAAGACCGAATTTAGCGTAGCTTTTATCTCCGTGGGATGATGCGCGTAATCGTCGATTAGCACGAATTTATTATCCGAATGCAAAATATCGAAACGCTTTTTAATACCCTTAAAATTTAGCAAATTCTCGCGGATCGTTTTAAGCGGGACTTCGTGAATCGCCGCTAAGATCGCCAGCGACGCGTCTATGGCGATGTGGCGCCCCATGCCTAGCACCTCGAATTTGCCTAAATTTTTAAGATTAAAGCTCGTATAGGGCTGATAATCGCGTACTACCATGGCGAGATCCGTGATGTCGCTGCTAGGATAGAGCCTGATCGCGTCCATTTTTAACGTGCTTAAAAACTCGTCCTCGGCATTTATCGCGCGTACTTTCGCGCGCTCTAAAAAGCCGCGATACGCCGCGTAAAATTTTTCGATATCGTAGTCGTAGTGCTCCATATGCTCCGGCTCGGCGTTGGTAACGACGGCGAGATAAGGGTTTGAGTTAAGAAAGCTGCTGTCGCTCTCGTCGGCTTCAAAAACGACGTTTTGGCTTTGAGCGTAGCGCATATTAGAGCCGAACTGCTTAGAGATCGCGCCGATGATAACCGAGCCTTCGATTAGGCTTGAAAGCATCGCGCTAGTCGTGCTTTTACCGTGCGCGCCCGCGACGGCGAACACCTTTTTGCCTTCAAGCACCATCGGCAGCGCTTCTTTGCGCGACAGACACTTCATGCCGCGCCTAATAGCCTCTTGAAGCTCGATATTATCGGGCTTTATAGCCGCCGAATAAATAACGAAATCTTGATCTTTTATCGCCTCTTTGCAGTGCGGGGTAAAAATTTCCATACCCGCCTCGCGCAGCTCTTGCGTGGTTTTGCTCTCTTTTAGATCGCTGCCGCTAATTTGATAGCCTTTCTCGCGTAAAAACCTCGCTATCGCGCTAATACCGATACCGCCGATGCCGATAAAATGAACTTTTTTCAAAATTTGCCTTTATAAAATTTCACGCGATTTTAACGCATTTCGGCTTAAAATTTAGACTAAAATTTCGCTTACGATTTGCGCGTTAAAAGCCTGGCTCATGTGATTTAAAAATACCAGCTGGTAAAAATCTCCCTCGTGCCAAGGCGCGTCGTAAGTCTGCACTAAATTCGCGGGCACGATCACGCGGCGCGCTACGTTCGCCTCGTTTGCGGATAGCGCAAGATACGAGGCGGCGTTATACACGCACAGATCCGTGCAGTCGCCGAAAAGCGCGAACGTGCTAATTTGCGGATTTTGCGCTAAAAATTTAACAAATTCGGGCGCGCAACCGACGCTTAATGAATTTTTACGGATAATTTTAAGCTCGTCGTAAAATTTTAGGCTTTTTAGCTCGCTCACCGCTTCCGCCTCGTCCGTCCCTCCTAACGCATGCGGCGGAAATACCGAAAATTCGGCGCTTTGCGCGTCGTGATAATCTTGAATCAACAGCAAATTTCGCACGCCCCTTTCGTAAGCGGCTTTAAAAATTTCAGCCGTTCCGGCCGCGACGCTAGCGCATCTAGGGCTGGCAAGCGCGCCTTGTTTGCAAAAGCCGTTTATCAAATCTATGCTTAAAAACGCCGTTTTTTCCGCGCCTGCGGATAAAATTTCGTCTAATTTTACGGGGCGCAAATCCGCGCGCCAGGCCTCTAAATTTTCGATCGTTTTTGTGAATTTCATGATTTTCCTTTCTAAAATTTTACGGGTGCGCTCGCTCGCAAACGCGGCATTTAATCGCGCCTGCGATAAATTTTCGGCGCATTCAGACAAAAAAAGCGCGTAGCCCTACTTTTTACGCCGGCAGACTTACGCAAAACGTCTTTGGATTTAAGCTTACCTCCATACTGCCTCCGTGCGCCGCGGCTATCTGCACGCAAAGCGCCAGCCCCAGCCCGTTTCCTTTTAGCTTGCTAGTCTTAAACGGCTCGAAAACCGCGCCCGTATCCGCAATGCCCACGCCCGTGTCGCGCACGTAAAATTTATGCTCGTCCCGTCCGTCTTCGCCGCGCGCTAGCTCATAGCTAAGCCGCACATCGCCGCTTTCGTCCTCGCTTTCTTCTATCGCGTCGATCGCGTTAAAAAGCAGATTTTCAAACACCATCGCAAGCAAGTCCTTGTCGCCGTTTATAAATCCTTGCCCGAAGTCTAGCTCGATATTTATCCGCTTGCTATATTCATAAAATTTTAACGCCTCTTCGCACTCTTTTTTAAGCTCGCTCAGCTCGAATTTTCGCGCGTTTATTCGCACGCCTTTGGTAAAAAGAAGCGTCGCTTTTATGATGCGCTCCACCCGCCAAATCGCGCTTTGAATCTCCTCTACGAGCGGCTTTTCGCGCTCGCTCGCGCGCCTTAAAAGCGTGGAAGCAAGAAGCGACACCGAACCGATGGGATTTCTGATCTCGTGGGCTAAATGCGCGGCTACCTGCCCCATCGACGCTAGGCGTTCGTTACGCTTTTCGTCGGTTATATCTACCGCCGAAACGACCTTTTTTCCGCCGCTTTGCGCGATTTTTATCAGATAAGTCGAGCCGTTTAAATTTACCTCGCCGCCCGTCTGCGCGTCGCTTAAATTTAGCCGCTCGAATAGCCGCGATTTGCTAGCTTGCGAATTTTGCAAAAATAGCCCGCCGTCCTCGTTTAGCACCCAAAGCGCCATGGGTAGCGCGTCTACGACGTCTTTTATTATGTTTTGCAAGCTCTCGTATGAGGCGTTTAAATTTTTGTATTCGCGCTCGATTAGATACGTTTGCTCTATTAGGCTTTTTAGCCCGTCTTGGATATTTATTTCATCATTCATCTAAGCAGCCTCTCAAATTCTTTCGTTTCAAAAAGTAGCACTCTATTATCCTTTAAATTTTGCAGCTCGTTGCTAAATCCGCTCTTTGAAAAAAGCGCGATGTAAGCGGGCTTTATGCCTAAAATTTCGCACTTGCGCAGAAGTAAATTTAATACGTTTTTACACGTTTTTTTCTTACGGTACTTAGCCTCGCCTACGACGATCTCGCCGCGCGCTTCAAAAAGCATGTCTATCTCGATATTTTTATGCCAAAAGCTGCTGATTTTATCTTCGTCCACCCGCCAAATTTTAGCCGCCAGCTCCTTACAGACGAGCTCGTAAGCAAGGCTTGCGTATTCGTCGAATTCCACGCGAATTTCATCCATCACCGCGTCCGTTTTTCCTTGTTTTAAAGCATACAAATTCGGCTCTATAAATCTAAACCAAAAGCGCGAAAAATTGCTGTTAAAATGTATTTTATCTTCTATTTTATAGCGGCGCTCGCTACGTTTGGCGCGCTCGTTTTTAGCGCGGAGCGGCGCTTTTTCCCGGCTTTTTTCCAGCGTTAAAAAATCCTTGCTAAAAAGCTGCGCATAGATACGGTTCGTTAAATTCCTGGGCAAAATTTTATTTATGCAAAAGCGCTTTCTATCGCTTCTAGCAAGCTTAATTAGCGCCGTTTTTATCGCCTCTTCGTCGGGGCTCGCAAAGTAAAATTTAGGCATAATCGCTCTAAAATTTTCTAAAATTTCGCCTCTTATGGCTTCAAAAACGTCGTCGTAAGCGCGCGAAATTTTAAAATCATCAAATACGAAATGAAATTTTAAAAGCTGCGCGACGTCGAGGTAAGGCATTCGTAAAAACGTCGATTTTAGCGGTTTTATTTTCGATCCTTTCGGGGCGATTGTAACATAAAATTTAGCAAAAACGGCTATAATGCGCGCCAAATTTAGGGAGACGGGCGTGGTAAATTTAGAGCGCATTAAATATAAAATCATCTTGCAAAAAGGACTTTATTATTTTGATTACACGGCCTCGGGTCTCGCGCACGAAAGCGTCGAGGAGCGGCTAAAATCGATGCTGCCTACTTACGCCAACACGCATTCCGATAGCTCTTCAAGTGCGATAAAAACGCAAAATTTATACGAAGGTTCGCGTCAAACGTTAAAGCGGCTCTTAGGGCTCGACGAGCGCTTTTGCCTAATTCCCTGCGGTTTTGGAAGCAGCGCGGCAATTAAGAAATTTCAAGAGCTTACGGGGCTTTATATCCCGCCCAAAACGCGCGAACGCTACGGCGTAAAAACGCCCGCAAACGCGCCTGTCGTCATACTTTCGCCTTACGAACACCACTCAAACGAAGTAAGCTTTCGCGAGGCTATGTGCGAGACGGCGCGCGTTAGACTGGACGCAAGCGGCGGGATAGATTACGAGCATTTAGAGCAGCTGTTACGAATTTACTCGGGGCGCGAGATTATCGCTAGTTTTAGCGTCGCTTCAAACGTAACTGGCGTGCTAAGCGATTATAAACGCGTTTACGAGCTAGTAAAGCGCGCGGGCGGAATTTTAGCGCTCGACGCGGCTAGTTTTAGCGCTTACGGCAACGTGGATTGCGACTATTTCGACGCGCTGTTTCTCTCGCCGCATAAGCTTTTAGGCGGCGTGGGAAGCTGCGGGCTTTTGGCTATTAAGCGCGAGCTGGCGCAATGCAATAAGCCTACTTTCGCCGCGGGCGGGACGGTAAGCTACGTTAGCCGCACGTCGCACGTTTTCGTAGAGGGCGCCGAGCAGTTAGAGCAAGGAGGCACGCCGCCCATTACGCAGATGGTGCGCGCCGCGCTTGCTTACGGGCTGCGAAACGAAGTAGGATTTAGCGCGATTCGCGAAAACGAGCGGGAGCTGGGCGAATATTTCGAACGCGAGCTGGATAAAATCCCGCAAATTATTAACTACTGTCCGCGGAATTTAGAGCGCCTGCCGATATTTTCGTTTAACGCGCAAGGAGTTTCGCCGTATGATTTAGCCGCGATTTTAAGCAATGACTACGGTGTGCAAACGCGCGCGGGGTGCGCCTGCGCCGGACCTTACGGGCATGATTTATTGGGACTTAAAGACGACGCTTTGCCTAGCGAAAAGCCCGGCTGGGTGCGCGTAAGCCTGCACTACACGCATACGTTTGAAGATATCGACTATCTAATAGAAGCCATCAAAAAAAGCATCGAAAAATACCGAAATTTATGGGCGGAAGAGCGCTCGTTTTACGAAATGATGGGTAAGAAAAACGAGAAGTGCGTAAAATCGCAAGTAAGCGGCGCCGATGCGGATATATCGCAAAGCTATGAATAAATTAGGGCGCGATTAACGCAAGCGTAAAAATGCGCGAGAAATAGCTAATCTGTTAAAAGCGCCCGCAACGGGGCGCGTGAAAGCGAACGCTAAAATTTAAGCCTGCGCCAGATAATAATCTAGCTGATCCCTTCTTATAATCCTTATTAAATTCGTGCTTCCCTCGACGCCGGTCGGATATCCCGCCGTTATAAGATAAGTCTTATCGTGATCTACGAATCCCGCTTCAAACGCGCTTTTTACGACGTTTGCAAGTAGTATGTTTAGTTTGCTTTTTTCTATCACGAGCGCCGGCGTAACGCCCCAAGCAAGCGTCAGCGAGTGCGCCGTCTGCTCGTCGTGAGCGACTGCGATAATGTCCATGTTTACGCGATTTCTCGCGAGTTTAATAGCGGACTTTCCCGACCCCGTAATAGCGATGATACCGTCGGCGTTTAGGCGCGCGGCAAGGCTTGCGGCGCTTGCGGCGACCATATCGGTCTCGTCGTAAAATTCGAATTTATCGAATTTATTATACGGATAAATCTCTTGCGTCTGCACGATCGTAGCGCTCATCGCCTCCACGACGGCGACGGGATTTTTGCCGACGGCGCTCTCCTCGCTTAACATCACGGCATCCGTGCCGTCCAGCACGGCGTTTGCCACGTCGCTAATCTCCGCGCGAGTAGCCGTCTCGTGCTCGGCCATGCTTAGCATCATCTGCGTAGCGGTGATTACGGGTTTGCTCGCGGCGTTTGCCTTTTTGATGATTAGCTTTTGAATGGTAGGGACGCGGTAAAAAGGCACTTCTATGCCAAGATCGCCGCGCGCTACCATTATGCCGTCGCTAGCGGCGATGATCTCGTCGATGTTTTCGACGGCGTCGAATTTTTCGATTTTAGAAAGCAGACTCGCGCGAGAGTCTAGTCCGCGTAAAATTTCGCGCGCCTTTTTTACGTCGGAGGCGTTTTGCACGAAGCTAATAGCTACGAAATTTACCCCCTCTTTCGCGCCGAACGCCATATCCTCGCGGTCTTTGGGCGTGATGACTTCGATATTTATGACTGTGTTCGGGAAATTTACGCCCTTATTAGAGCTTAACGTACCGTCGTTTTCTATGCGGGTTTCCACGACGCTAGCGCCGCGTTTTACGACCTTGGCGCGAATCTGTCCGTCGTAGAGGTAGACGTACTCGCCCGCTTTTAGCATGGCTAAAATTTGCGGTTGGTTAATGCTTGTTTTATAATGTCCCGGCGCTACTTGCGAGCCTTCTATCTCGCTTGCGTAGATATCTAGCCTGTCGCCGGCTTTTAATTCAAACGGCGCGGCAAGCTTGCCGATACGAATTTTAGGCCCGCAGATATCTTGCAAAATACCCACGCGCTCGCCTAGCCTAGCCTCGACGGCGCGGATTTTTTCTATATTGCTTTTGTGGTATTCGTGCGTACCGTGGCTAAAATTTAGGCGAAATACGTTCACGCCCGCGCGCACCATCGCTTCGATAATCTCCTCGCTGTCGCTCGCGGGTCCTAGGGTAGCTACGATTTTGGTCTTTTTTTTCATGATTTTTCCTTTTGCGTAAAATTTAGTCCAAAGCGCGCGAATTTTCGCCGTCCGCCGCTTCGCGCGAAAAGTATCGCGCCCTGCGAAGCAAGCGGTCTTTAAACGCGCGGATCAACTCGCTAAAAATTCCATCGCCTTGCCCTTAAAATCCTCGCCGACGATAAATTCGGTATTATAGACGAAAATTTCGTTCGTGCTCGCGTTTTGGATTTTAACCACCAGCCGTTTGTCGTTTCTAGTCGCGCCGCTTACGTGCTCGGCGCGTCCTAGGCTATAAAGGTTTGAAATTTGATCGCGACTAATCTCGCTTAAATTTAGCAAAATTTCGATTACGCCGCTCGGCTCGGGACGAGCAGGAGCGCGCGAGCCGTAATTTCCGCCGCCGTAGCCGCGTCCGCCCTCGCGCTCGCCGTTTGCGTTACCGCTAAACCGCCCGCCGCCGCCGCCTCTAATCTTTTTAACTTCAAAATTCATATCAACCGCGTCTTCAAGCGAATGCACGCTATTTAGGCGCGTGCGCACGAACTGCTCGTCGCGCGAGATCGCGATCTTAAACGCGTACGGTAAGTCGCGCTTGCTCTCGTCTAGCCAAATCTCCTCAACCTGCGCTAGCTCGCGCTCAAATACCGCTATTTCGATATTTCCGTGCAGATCCAGTACGTTAATCGATCCCATTTTTTTACCCGATTTGGTTATGCGCGTGCCAAAATCCTCGATCTTGCCGACGACTAAAATTTCAGCCGTCTGCGGCAGGGAGTCAAACTGCGAGCTAAGCGTGTATCTTACGGCGTCGATCTGCGCTTTATACGCGTCTAGCGGGTGTCCCGAGAGATAAATTCCTACGCTTTCAAGCTCGAATTTTAAAATTTGCTTCGCGTCGTATTCGTCTTTTATTTGTAGAGCGAATTTTACGTTTACGCCGTTCATATCCTCGCTGTCGCCGAATAAGCTCTCCGCGGCGTCGCGGCGAATTTGCGCGGCCTTTTTGCACGCTTCTACGATGTCTTCTACGCAAGTTAAAAGCATTTTACGCGTAAAGCCGAATTCATCCATCGCGCCGGCCTTGGTTAGGCTTTCAAAGACCTTTTTATTAACCCTAAACGCGTCCGCGCGCGAAACGAAATCGTCTAAGCTTTTAAACTCTCCGTCTTTTTCGCGCTCGTCTAAGATATTTTCGATAGCCGCCGCGCCTACGCCTTTTATCGCGCCAAGACCGTAGATGATTCCGTCGCGCTCGCCGTTTTTTACGACGCTAAATTCGCGCGCCGAGCGATTTACCGACGGCGGCAGGATGTCGATATTTAGGCGCTTAATCTCGTCGATGTAGCGCGAAATTTTATCGGCGTTACTCTCCTCGCTAGTTAGCAAGGCCGCCATAAATTCGGCCGGATAATAAGCCTTTAAATACGCCGTTTGAAATACGATATAAGCGTATGCGGCGGAGTGGGATTTATTAAAGCCGTAGCCCGCGAATTTTAAGATAAGGTCGAACAAATCGCCCGCCTTTTGCACGTCAAATCCCTCTTTTTTAGCGCCTTGGACGAATAAATCTTTTTGCTGTTTAAGTAGCTCCGGATCTTTTTTACCCATCGCGCGGCGCACGAGATCGGCGCCTCCTAGCGAAAAGCCGCCGATACGCTGCACGATTTGCATGACTTGTTCTTGATAGACGATGACGCCGTAGGTCGGGCTTAAAATAGGCTCTAACTCCTTAAACGAGTAGGTTATCGCCGCCTCGCCGTGCTTACGCTTTACGAAGTCGTCTAGCATGCCGCTTTCCATCGGACCCGGGCGGTAAAGCGCGATCATCGCGATAATGTCCTCGAAGCAGTCGGGTTTTAGGCTAGTGCCTAGCTTTCTCATGCCTTCGCTTTCTATCTGGAATATACCGATCGCGTCGCCGTTTTGAATGACTTTTAGCACGCCCGCGTCGTTTTTATCGATTTGCTCCCAGATTATGTCGCGGCCGGTGCGCTGCTTGACGAGTTTTACGGCGTTATCGATAACGGTGAGCGTTTTAAGCCCTAAAAAGTCGAATTTAATTAAATCGACGTCTTCTAGGTATTTTAGGCTATATTGCGTGACGTAGTGATCCTCGGGGCTGTTTGGCTGCCTAAACAGAGGCGTTTTATTCCACAGCTCTTCGTTTGAGATAACTACGCCCGCGGCGTGCTGGCCGGCGTTTCTATTAAGCCCTTCTAAATCTAGCGCAAATTTCCAAATTCTAGCCGCGTTAGGGTTGCTTTGAATTAACTCCTTAATCTTAGGCTCTTTATCGAAAGCGTCTTTTAGCGTGATACCCAGCTCGTCGGGGATTAGCTTAGCCATCGCGTCGGCCTCGGCGTAGGACATATTACAAACGCGCGCCACGTCGCGGATGACGCCTTTTGCCAGCAATTTACCGAAGGTAATAACGCCCGCGACGTTAAATTTCCCGTATTTTTCGATTACGTAATCGATAATCTCGCCGCGCCTGCTTTGGCAAAAGTCCACGTCGATATCTGGCATACTTACGCGCTCGGGGTTTAGAAATCTCTCGAAAAGCAGGTTGTAGGGAATGGGGTCGAGATCGGTAATGCGTAGCGAATACGCCACCAGCGAGCCGGCCGCAGAGCCCCTGCCCGGTCCCACCGGTACGCCGCGCGATTTAGCTTCGTTGATAAAGTCCCATACGATCATCATATAACCCGGAAAATTCATCCTATTAATGACGTTTATCTCGGTTTCTAGCCGTTTGCGGTATAGCTCGTGTTGCGCTTCTGGGACGAATTTTAGCCGCTCTTCGAGTCCTTTTTTGCACTCGTATTCAAAAAACGCCGCGTCATTGATAAAGCTATACCTAACGCCTGGCTGCGGAAGTTCTAGCCCGCGCTGCGCGGCGTATTCGAGCGTAAATTTAAAATTAGGCGGCGTAGGATTGCCCAGTTTTAGCGTAAGATTGCATTTATTCACGATCTCTTGCGTGTTTGCGATAACTTCGGGAACGTCTAAAAATAGCGCCTTCATCGCCTCTTCGTCTTTTACGTAAAATTCGTGCACGCTGTGGCGCAGGCGGTTCGGGTCGTCTAGCATTTTGTTCATCGCGATACACATAAACACCTCGTGCGCCGCCGCCCGCTCTTTAAAAGTATAGTGCGTATCGTTGGTTGCTACGACTTTTATGCCCGTCTCTTTTGAAATTCGCAAGATATCGTCGTCGATCTTTCGCTGATCGCCGATACCGTGGCGCATAATTTCAAGGTAGAAATCGTCTCCGAAAATTTCGCGGTATTCAAGCGCGACCTCTTTGGCTTTTTCGTATCCTTGCGCGCCGTATTTAACGTTGCGTTCGCTTAAATTTAGATGCCAGTTTACCTCGCCTTGCAAGCACGCCGCGCAGCACACCACTCCTTCGCTACGCTCTTTAAGTATTTTTTTATTTATGCGCGGATAGTAGTAAAATCCGTCTATGTAGCTTTGCGAGCTGAGATACATTAAATTTTTATATCCCGTCTCGTTTTTAGCCAGCAAAATCAGGTGAAAACGCTGTTTCGAGCTTTTATCGGCCAAATCGTCGGCGTTGTGAATATAAGCTTCGATGCCGATTAAGGGCTTTATACCCTCTTTTTTCATCGTTTGATAAAAATCTATCGCGCCGAACATATTTCCGTGGTCGGTGATCGCCGCGGCTTTTACGCCTTGTTTTTTAAGCGTTTTGGCTAGTTCTTTTATCTTATTCGCGCCGTCTAGCAGCGAGTATTCGGTATGGAGGTGAAGATGGGTAAATTCGCTCATTTTTCGTCCTTTTAAACAGGCGAAATTTTAGCGAATTTTCTCTTTTTCTTAGCTTTTACGGCCACTAAATTTTACGCCGCGGCTTCCTTTTTCTCGCGCATAAACGAGCCGATCTCGCTAACTAGCACGCCGCAAATTATCAGCGCCGCTCCCGCGATCTTTTCGGCGCCCATGGCCTCGCCGCCTACGAAATATCCGACTATGCCCGCGGTTACCGGTTCTAGCGTAAAAAATATCGCCGTTTTTACGGGAGTCGTAAATTTTTGCATTAACGCCTGCGCGAAAAAGGCAAACGCCGTCCCGAGCACTCCAACGACTGCCATCGCGATTAAAAACGCGCGGTCGATAACGGGCGCTAACGAGCCGTCTTCAAAGATAAATATCGCCGCCCCGCAAAGCGCGACTAACGTTAAAATTTCAAAATAAACCATATTTATTAGGTCGCATTTGCGCACTAAATGCGCGGTAAGCACTATATGAAACGAATATGCGCACGCGCAAACCAGCGCCAAAATTTCGCCCGTGCCCACGCCCACCTCGGCGCCGCAGATGAAATAAAGCCCCGCTGCGCAAATCGCCACGCCCGCGTATGCGTATGAGTAAATTTTATGCTTAAAAAATACCGCCGCGATAAAAGGCACCAAAGCCACGTTAAGCCCGATAATAAACGCTACGGACGAGCTTTGCGCGAATTTAAACGCGTAAGTTTGACTGACGAATCCCGCAAACAAAAACGCTCCTAAAATTGCGCCCGCTTTCATATCCGCCGCTTTCACGCGCCTTAAAACGTTAAAAAATACCGCCCCCGCGATCAACGCGGCTAGTAAAAATCTATAAAAAAGCAAGGTAAATACGCCGTTTGAAGCAAGCGCCTGCGAAGTGGGAAAATAGCCCAGCCCAAACGCGATCGCGACGAAAATCATACCTAAATCTGCTTGTCTTTCTCTCATTTTTATGCCTTACAATAATTTAAAAAATGCGCTTATGATACGAAATCCGCGCTAAATTTTTGATAAAATTCATTTAATAAATTTTTTAGATTATCGGCGCTTTTGAGATTTAGCCCGAGGTTTCGCGCCGCCTCTTCGTAGTAAAATTTCGCGCCTAAATTCGGATTAATCGCGGGCGCTTTCGCGCTTTTGCTTAATTTTTTGCCGTCTTTTAAAAGCAAGCCGTGATGAACGAAGCTCGCGTTTTTAAAATTTAGATTTAACTCGCGCGCTAGTAAAATTTGAGCCGCCGAGCAGTCCGCAAGATCGCCTCCGCGCACTAAAAAATTTACGCCCAAATCCTCGTCGTCGATGACGCTTGCAAAGTTATAAGCGCTCGTGCCGTCTTTTTTATAAATCATAAAATCGCCCGAATTTCGCGCGACTAAATTTCGCAAATTTTGCTCGCTTATTAGCTCTGCACGGCGAATTTTTAGGTCTTCGTCCGTAAAAATTTCGGGTAAATCGCACTCGCTAAAATTTTCGTCGCCTAAATTTTTAACCGCGCGCGAAACGCGAAATCTAATCGCCGTTTTACCCGCTTCGTAGCTTAAATTTTTATCGGCGCAAAGCCCTTGATAAACGCCGCGCGCGTAAGCGTTCGGCGTCCCTCGCGAGCATTCGCAAGCGTAAATTTTACCGCCTAAATTTCGCGGTGAAATTTCAGCTCCTAGCCCGTCTCCCGTAAATTTCGCTCCTAAAATTTCAAGCGCTTTTCGGTATCTTAGGCGCCTAAATTTCGAGCTAAATTTGCTTTTAAATTCGCTTAAATTTTTAGCGCCGCAGTCGTAATTAAGCCCCAAAAATTCTAAAACGTCAAAGATGTTTTGCGCGTATTCGTCGCGGTACCTAACCTCGTCGTAATCGTCGATACGTAGGTGCAAAACGCCGTTTTGAGCGCGCGTAAAAAGGTAGGTTAAAATAAAATTATACGCGTTGCCCGCGTGCAAATAGCCGCTCGGCGTGGGAGCGATGCGGGAGATTATTTTACCCGTCAAATAGCTCTCCTTTTAACGCGCCCAGCGAATTTTAGGCCTCGCGCGAGCCGCTTGCCAGCCAGTTTTCGATTATTTCTAATTGTTGCGCCACGCTCTCATTTGCCGTTCCGCCCTGCGACTTGCGCGCCTCTTTGGAAGCATTTAGATCAAGAAATTTAACCGCGCCCGCGTCCAAGCTTTCATCCACGCTTGCAAGCTGCTGCGCATTTAGCTCGCTCAAATCTAGGCCCAAATTTTCCGCATACGCCACGGCCTTGCCCGTGATGAAGTGCGCCTGGCGAAACGGCACGTTTTTCTCCCGCACGAGATAATCCGCCAGATCGGTTGCCGTGAGGTGCCCGCGCCTCGTCATCGCGAGCATATTTTGCTCGTTAAATTTAGCCGTTTTTAGCATCTGTTTTAAAATTTCAAGGCTCGCAAGCGCGGTGGCGACGCTGTCAAAAACGCCCTCCTTGTCCTCTTGCATGTCCTTGTTGTATGCTAGCGGCAAGCCCTTCATCACCGTTAGCAGCGCGACGAGATTGCCGTTTACGCGTCCCGTTTTGCCGCGGATTAGCTCGGCGACGTCGGGGTTTTTCTTCTGCGGCATGATCGAGCTGCCCGTACTGTACGCGTCGCTGATCGTGACAAAGCCGAACTCCTGCGAGCTCCACAAGATTAGCTCCTCGCACAGGCGCGACGCATGCGTCATCAGCACGCTTACATTAAACAAAATCTCCAGCGCGAAATCGCGGTCGCTGACGCTGTCCATAGCGTTTGGCGTCACTCCCGCAAACCCCAGCTGCTGCGCGACCAGCTCGCGGTTTATCGGATGCGGCGTGCCGGCAAGCGCGGCGGAGCCTAGCGGACAGAGGTTGTTTCGCTTGCGCGAGCTGGCAAAGCGCTCGTAATCGCGGCGAAACATAAACGCGTAAGCTAGCAAATGATAGGCAAGGCTCACGGGCTGGGCGTGCTGAAGGTGCGTGTAGCCGGGCATCAGCGTGTCTGCGTGCTCGCTAGCGATATCTCGCAGAGCTTCTACTAGTTCGCGGATCTTTTCAGCGATTGCAGCGCCGCTTTTAAGCACGTAGAGGCGAAAATCAAGCGCGACCTGATCGTTTCTGCTGCGCGCCGTGTGCAGCCTGCCGCCAAGATCGCTTCCGATGAGCTCGCTTAGGCGCTTTTCGACCGCCATATGGATGTCCTCGTCGGCGGTTTTAAACTCAAATTTACCGCTTTTTATCTCTTCAAACACGGCGTCAAGCCCTGCGACGATCTTTTCGCTCTCGTCAGGCTTTAAAATCCCGCAAGCGCCGAGCATCCGAGCGTGCGCCTTGCTGCCCGCGATGTCCTCCTGCCAAAGCGCCCTGTCAAAGCCGATCGAGGCGTTAAACTCCTCCAAAAGCGCCGAACTCGCCTCGCTAAAGCGCCCCTCCCACATTTTTTTCACGCTCGCTCCTTCGTTTAAATTTTCGGTGATTTTATAAAATTTTAAATCTCGCCGCACAATATTTGCGGGCGAGAAAAAAGGCTAAAGCGCGGTAAAATTCCTAAAAAACGCGCTTGCCTCTTCGCGCGCCGGTTTTGAAATTTTGCGCGCTATAAATTAACGCCTTAAAGCCGCTTTTAATTTATTCGATCCACTTTACCACGTCATCCATGCCGCGGCGGATCTTTTTAGGCTGCGGATTTACGCGGTAGCCGAAAGGTACTAGCAGCGCCACGCGGCGTTCGTTCCATTTTAATCCCAAAATCTCCCCGAGCGCCGCGCGGTCAAAGCCCTCCATAGGGCAGCTGTCGATACCGCGGCTAGCGGCCTCGTTCATCATCGCAAGCGCTGCGAACATGCACTGCGCGTGCGACCAGTGAAATAGCTCGTCGTCGTCGTTTTTAAAAATTTTAGCTATTGCGTCCTTGTAAAATTTTAGCGTAGCGGCTCTTTTTTCGTCGCTTTCAAACGGACGGCGGTTTATCGCTTGCGCTATGTAGCCCGCGCCCGCTTTAAATTCTCTAATTTTAGCCGTAATCGCTACCAAATGCGAGCACGTAGTAATTTGGGGTTGATTCCACGATTTTTCGCGGATTTTCTCGCGCAGCGCCCTATTTTGTACGACCAAAAAATCCCAATGCTCTAACCCCATGTAGCTAGGCGCTAAAACGCCCGCCTGCAAAATAGCCTCGAAGTCGGCTTTGCCGATCTTTTTATTCTCGTCGAAAATTTTACAAGCGTGGCGAAAATTCATAATTTCTAAATGCGTCATAATTTCTCCTTTATATAGTATTAATGCGGGCGGGTTACGGCTAAGGGCTTAATCCTTTTGCTTAATGCTAAAAATCGCCATCAGCACTTCGTAAAAATCTTGTAAAAAATAGCCCATCGCCTTGTAAAAAGCGCTTTGCGCGTTCTTTTGCAAATCGGGCGCGAGCGCGCTTGCGTAAGGTAAAAAATAAGAGATCAAAAAGCCGACCAAAATTTTCCGCATTTTCTCGTCGAGCTCGTTTTTTAAGATACTGGCGATCAAAATTAGCTGATTTGAAATACTACCAACCTCGCCCATTTTAGGCTCGAATTTTAGCGCTTCGTAAAATTTCGCCAGATCCTCGCTAGCGTTTTGAAAATAAAAATCCGCTTGAAATTTCGGCTTTAAAAGCACAAAATCGTCGCATAGCGCCGCGCTACTCTCGCTAGCTAAAAATTCCGCGTAAAATTTCGCGCCCGCTTCGGCGGCCTTCGTATCGTTTTGCGCGACCCAGCCGTTAGATTTCTTAATACGCATAAAATCGGCCGCATCTAAAATTTCGTGAAAATTTTTAGCGAAAATCATCGCCAAAACGCCGTAAATTTCGCCCACTCTCATCGCCCGTCCTTAAAATTTTAAAAATCTAAGCCTAATCGAATTTAACACGACCGTAACCGAGCTAAAACACATAGCAAGCGCGCCGTAAGCGGGGTCTAAAAGCATTCCGAACGCGGGATACAGTGCGCCTGCGGCGATAGGGATACAAATCGCGTTATAACCGAACGCCCAAAATAAATTTTGCCTAATTATTTTCATCGTGGCAAAGCCTAGTTTTAGCAAATTTAGAGCGCCCTTTACGTCGTTTTTAATCAGCACGACGTCGCCCGCGCCCTTTGCTACGTCAGAACCAGAGTTCATCGCTACGCCGACGTCCGCCAATTTAAGCGACGCCGAGTCGTTTACGCCGTCGCCGACGAACATTACTTTACCGCGCGCGCCGAGCTCTTTTATTCTTTCGAATTTTTCGCCGGGCAGCATCGAAGCGTAAAATTCGTCCGCTTCAATCTCTGCGGCCACGCGGGAGACGGCGCTTTGATTATCGCCAGAAAGTATGGCCGTTTTAACGCCCGAACTTTTAAAACCGCTAATCGTCTGCGCGGCGTCTTGCTTTAACTCGTCGCTAAGCGATAAAATTCCGCGAAATTCGCCGTTAATAGCCGTCAAGGCGACGCTAGCGCAACTTTGCGAAGCGCGCGAAATTTTAGCCTTTTGGTCGTTATTTAGCTCTACGCCTTCGTTTGCTAAAAGCTTTTCGTTTCCTATAATTATTAGGTTGTTTTCATCTTGATATTTTACGCCTAGCCCCGCGATATTTTCGAATTTTCCGCCGATTTTTAGCGGTTTTACGCAGTTTTGCTCGGCGAATTTTACGATAGCTTTGGAGATAGGATGCTCGCTCAAAGCCTCTACGGACGCGGCCAAAAGCAGATCCGCATCGCTTAAATCGCTACTTTTTACGCTAATTTGCCCGCTAGTTAGCGTGCCGGTTTTATCAAAAGCTACGGTTTTAATCTCGTGCATAATTTCGATAATTTCGGGGTTTTTGACGATTATGCCCTCTTTCGCGCCGCGAGCGAGCGCGCTAATAATGCCGATAGGCACGGCAAGCCCGAGCGCGCAAGGACAAGAGATAATTAGCACGCAAATGGCGTTTGACGCGGCGTAGGCGAAATTTCCGCTCGCTATTATCCAAACGATAAAGGTTAAAATAGAGATCGCGACGACGCTAGGCACGAAGATATTAGCCGCGCGGTCGGCAAAGCGCGATACCGGCATTTTTTTAGCGCTAGCCTCGTTTAAAAGGCTTAAAATTTGCGATAGCATAGTAGCGTTGGAGCGTTTTAAAACCTTGACGCTAATATAGCCGTTTACGTTTGACGTACCTGCAAATACGGCGTCGCCGACCTCTTTATACGCGGGCAGGCTCTCGCCCGTTAGCGTGCTAGCGTCTATCTCCGCGCCGCCTTGCACGATCACGCCGTCGCAAGGGACGTTATAGCCGTTTTTTACCACGACGATGTCGCCCGCGTTTAGCTTGCTAACCTCAACCTCCTCGTTTTGCCCGTCTGGTTTGATTAAAAGCGCGGTTTTTGGCGAAATTTTAAGCAGGGTTTTTAGATAATCTCCCGCGCGGGCTTTGGAGCGTTCCTCTAAATATTTACCCAGCAGCACGAAGCCTATTATCATCGAACTGCCCGAGACGTACATATTATTTAGCTCCGGAGGCAGGAATTTTTGAAATAAAAATACGATTAAAGAATAAATAAACGCGCTAGCCGTTCCTAGCGCCACTAGCACGTTCATGTCGTAGTTTTTATTTCGCACGGCGCTTAGGGCGTGCGTAAAAAATTCTCGCCCGCCGTAAGCTAGCGCTACGAAGGCTAATATAAGCATAAGCGCGTCTTTAAAAACGCTTCTAGCGCCCAGCGTTTCGAGCGCCATTATCGCTACGCTAACGGCGATGGTAAAGATAAATTTTCGCTCCATCGCTTTTAGTCGCGCGCTTTGTTTAAGCTCGAATTCTTCGTAATCCTGCGCGATCTCGTAGCCTAGCTTTTTTATTTTGGCTTCTAAAGTTTCGCGAACGGCGGGTTGTGAAATTTCAAATTCTCCGCTGCCGTCCGCGAAATTTACGCTAGCGCTAAGTACGCCTTGCGTTTTTTTCGCGACCCGTTCGATTGCGTTAGAGCAATTAACGCAGCTCATCCCCGCTATATTTAGCTTGATTTTCTCGCTCATCAAATCTCTTTTATAACGTCAAATCCTAAGTCGGCTAAGTCTCGCTTAAAATTTTCGACCTTTGCGCCGTCTAAATTTACGCTCACTACGCGAGGCTGGACGGATAAATCGACCTCTATCTCGCCGTAATCGTCTTTTAGCGCGTTTTTAATCGTATTCGCGCAGTTTTGGCAATTAATATTAGAAACTTCGAATTTTTTCATTTTACGTCCTTTACTAGGTGATTAAATTCGTGATTATTTACTAAAATTTTAGCGTCCTCTTTGAAACCTAACCGCTCGTAGTACAGCTTTGTTTTAGGTTTTTTAGCATCGACTATTAAGGCGAGTTTTTTAAAATTTCGCTCTTTGGCGACCTCGTAAGCGCGGCCGATTAGCGCCGTGGCGATACCTTGATTTCTATAATCTTCGCTCACGGCGATGCTATCTATGTAAAATTCGTCCTCAAAACATTCGGCGTCTAAATTTTCGCTAGCGCCCGCTCGGCGCAGATGCTCTTTTATCGGCTCGTCTAAATTCGACGCGTCGCCGCCGAAATAAGCGCACATAGCGCCGACTATTTCGTCGTTTGCGCTAAAAGTGTAGATATTTTCGTAGCTTATTCTATTTGACTCGCGGATAAAAAAAGAGCATAAAATTTCGTCGCATTCGCCGTCTGAATTCGCGCCCGTCAAAGTAAACGCGATATCCTCCATAGCTAGCCGCAAAAGTCCTATACATCTAGCCGCGTCTCGTTTTTTCGCTTTATTAATCATAACGCGAATTATAGGCTTAAAATCTAAATTTTAAACAAATAAATTTTTTGTTTAAAATTTGAAACTTAAAAGCAAATGTAAAAATTTTTTTAGCTATAATTTCGCAAATTTCAACGTTTAAGGATAATTATGGGACGAGCATTTGAATACCGAAGGGCGGCGAAGGAAGCGCGCTGGGATAAAATGAGCAAGGTCTTTCCCAAGCTTTCAAAAGCCATAACCGTCGCTGCGAAAGAAGGCGGGTGCGACCCGGATATGAACCCTAAACTTCGCGCCGCGATAGCCGCCGCGAAGTCCGAAAATATGCCCAAAGATAATATCGACGCGGCGATAAAACGCGCAAACGGTAAGGATAGCGCCGATATTAAAACCATATTTTACGACGGCAAAGCCGCTCACGGCGTGCAAATCATCGTAGAAACGGCTACGGATAACCCGACTCGCACGGTAGCAAACGTCAAGGCTATTTTTAGCAAAAACGGCGGCGAAGTACTTCCTAGCGGGAGTTTAAGCTTTATGTTTTCTAGAAAAAGCGTATTTGAACTAGCAAAACCCGCTCGCGATATCGAAGAAATCGAGTTGGAGCTAATAGACTTCGGACTAACCGAAATCGAAGAGGGCAATGGTGAAATTTTCGTCTACGGCGATTATACTAGCTTCGGCACGCTTCACGAAGGTATCGAAAAACTAGGCCTTGAAGTAAAAAAAGGCTCGCTTCAATATTTACCAAACGCAAGCGTTAGCCTAAGCGAAGAGCAAATGAGCGAAATCGAGCGGCTTTTAGATAAACTAGAAGACGACGACGACGTCCAAGCGGTCTATACGAATATCGAATAAATTAAAAGGATAAAAATGAGATCAGACGAACTTAAAATTTACGAGCCGAATTTAGACGAGGTAAAAAAAGCCAAATACGCCGTGCTAGAAACCGACAAAGGAACGATTACGCTCGAGCTTTTCGCCGAAGAGGCGCCGCAGACGGTAGCGAATTTCGTAGAGCTTATTAAAAGCGGATTTTACGACGGGCTAAATTTTCACCGCGTAATCCCTAATTTCGTAATCCAAGGCGGCTGCCCGCACGGTACGGGCACGGGAGGTCCCGGCTGGCGGATAATCTGCGAATGCGACGATCAAAAAGTAAAACACGAGCGCGGTAGCCTTTCTATGGCTCATGCCGGACGCGACACGGGCGGAAGCCAGTTTTTCATCTGCCACAGCGCGCAGCCTCATCTAGACGGCGTACATACGGTGTTCGGCAGATGCGCGAACGAAGAGAGTTTAAAAGTGCTAGACGCGATCAAAGCGGGAGATAAGATAAAATCGGCGACCGTAAAAGAGAGCCTGTAAGGGGGAAATTTTGGAAGCTATAAAAAAGCAAAATAGCCTAGCTTTGAGGCTGCTTACGAATTTAGCCTTTTGGGTCGTTTTGGGCATAGCCGCGGGCGTAGCGGTGGGTATGATATCGCCCGAGTTAGGCGTCGCTAGCAAGCCGGGTATAGACTATTTTATTAAAGCGCTTAAAATTTTAATCGGACCTATCATATTTTTAACGATTATTTCGGGAATCGTGGGGCTTGAAAGTTTAAAAGATCTAGGCTCGATCGGATTTAAGGCGTTTATCTATTTTGAAATAGTCAGCACCATCGCGCTAGCGGTGGGTATAATTTTCGGCGAGACGCTGCGGCCGGGTCACGGGATGAATCTTGACTACACCCAGCTAGACGCGTCGAGCGTGGAAAAATTTACCGCGCAAGCGGCGAATATAGACGCGAATAGCGGATTTCTAGCGCATACGCTTCATATCTTACGCGGTGCCGTGCCGGTGGACGGCATTTTCCCTTACGTGCATTTACTAGATCCATTTATAAAAGCAAATACGCTTCAAGTGTTATTTATGGCGCTGTGCGTGGCAATCGTATTATCGTTTTTAAATCACGACCGCAAAAAAGCCTGCCTAAAACCGCTGGAAATCATCCAACACTACGTACTAAAACTACTTACGTGGCTTATGTTGTTTAGTCCCGTGGCCGCATTTTCCGCAATGGCGTATCTAATCGGCAAATTCGGCATCGGCTCGCTAATAGGAATGCTAGAACTACTAGGCGTAATGGCCGCCGCGAGCCTATTTTTTATATTCGTGGCTTTGGGCATTATCTGCTATTTCGCAAAGGTTAATATCTTTAAATTTATGCGTTTTATCTCAAAAGAGGTACTCGTAGTTTTTGCCACCAGCTCTTCCGAGACCGCCCTTGCGCCGTTAATGCAAAAGCTAGAAGCCGCGGGTATCCACAGGGGCGCCGTGGGGTTAATTATACCTACCGGTTATTCGTTTAACCTAGACTGCACGAATATCTACCTAAGCCTTAGCATTATCTTCCTAGCGCAGGCGTTTAACATACCGCTAAGCTTCGAGCATCTAATCAGCGTGCTAATCGTATTAATGATAACCAGCAAAGGCGCGGTCGGCGTCACGGGATCGGGCTTTATCGTATTAGCGGGTACGCTGGCGGCACTTCCTAGCACGGGTATTCCGGTAGTTACCGTCGCCGTACTTTTGGGAGTGGATAAATTTATGTCCGAAATGCGCGCGGTAGGCAATCTTTGCGGTAACGCCGTGGGCTGCATGATAATCTCTATCTGGGATAAAAAGGTAGATATGGAGAAATTCCGCTACGCGCTGGATCATCCAAACGAGTTTAAATTCCACTCGTAATTAAAATTTTAGCGTCCGCGATGTCGGACGCTAAAATTTATCCGGCCCGCGAGCGTAAGCCGAAATTTGGCAAGTTCAGCGAAATGGCGGCGCTACTAAAAACCCGCATAAATAAATCTACTACGCACGCATAAGCCAGCTACCGAGCGTTAAATTTCAAGATTCGTTACTCTTTCTTTTTCGTCAAACGAAATCGTAAGCTCTCTACCAAATTTTGCGACGATCTTACCGCTAGCTTTCTTAAACCAGCCGCCCTTACTTTCGCTTTGCTCGTAAGCAACGCCCGCAAAATCCAAAAAGCTTTTGATAAAAATTTTATGGTCTAGCTCAAAGCGGCTAATACAGTTCGCAGCGATCTTAACGAACTCTTCCGCGTCTGGGGCTCTAAACGCCTCGCTAGGCGCGCCATTTACCGCGACGTAAGCACACCCGCCCTCGTGCGGACATCTATAATAAAACAAATTTCGCCCGCTAAGAGCGCAGGTTAACACCGACATCGTAAGTCCGTTATAAATTTCGTCTATCTCGAAGCTAGGCGTAACAATCGCTTCAAGCCCTAGCTCCTCGCCGATTTTTAGCACGTCCCTGGCTAGGCTTGCTATTTGCTCGCTAAAATTATTTACGTTTTTATATCCCCACAGCCAGGTATCGCTCTTACTTGATTCGCTGCCGATGAAGTAAAACTCAAAGCCGTCTTGCCCGAAGTAAATTTTACCCTCTTCAAAATCTATCCGCCAATCGCGGTCTTTTACGACCGCGTCCGCGCATCTATACTGAACCGTCGTAACCGCGCCCGCACAAGCCGAAAAGATCTGCGTAAAATCTCTCTTATCTCTAACATGCTTTAAAATTTCCATCGCCGCTCCTTAAAATTTGAAATTTTAGGCGCATTATATAGTTTTTTTGAAATTTTTAAAATTCGGCGCGACGAATAGCCCAAGCTACACAAAAAGACGGCGGCGCCAAGTTCAAAAAGACTTGCGAAATACGAGCCTTTAAAGCCCGAATTTTACGGCTGCCCGCGCTAACTCCATCGTCGCGTCTATAAATTTATACGGCTTATCTAAATACGGCAAAAACATCGGGATTTCCGTGCAGGCCGCGATATACGCGTCTGCTTTTATGCCCGCGATCGTTTCGTTAAATTTAGGCGCGAATTCCTCGGTCTTACCAGCTTTTACGCCTTCGTAAATGCAGCTCATTAGCGCCTCTTGCCGAGCGGCGCTAAACTCTACGCTAATTAAACCTTCACGCTCTAAAATTTCATCGTAAACGCGAGCCTTTTTCGTGCCGCTAGTAGCGATTACGGCAATATTTTTAGCGTCCGGATACGCGGCTTTTAGCGCCTCTACGGCGGTCTTTGCGATGTGAATTATTTTTACGCCCGTTTGCTTTTCTATCTCGGGGGCAAAAAAGTGCGCCGTGTTGCAAGCCATCAAGATCGCTTCGCAACCCGCGTTTTTTAGTAATCTCGCGCTAGTTACGAGCTTTGGTAGCGGATCTGCGCCCTTGCCTAGGATAAATTCCGTCCTATCCTCGATTTGCGCGTAGCTGTCGATCACTAAATGCAAGTGATCTTGATCGCGTTTAGCTGGCGTTAGCTCGATGATTTTTTTATACAAATCGCATGTCGCAAGCGGCCCCATGCCGCCTAAAATTCCGATCGTTTTCATTATTCGCTCCATTTTTCCATATCTAGGTCTTTTTCGCTTTTAGCGACGATCACCGCTCCCGAGAGGTCGCCTACGACGTTCATCGAGGTGCGCCCCATATCTAGTATCGCGTCGATGCCCAGTATCATGCTATACGCTACCGCCACGACGCTGCCGGCCTCTACTTTAAGACCTACCGATTCAAGCACCATTAAAAGCATGATAGCGCCCGCCCCGGGCACTCCCGCC